>NZ_JASJVS010000061.1:0-22543 GCF_035019605.1 Undibacterium sp. 5I2
GAATGGGCGGTCACGTTAAAATGGAATGACTGGTCACGATGCCGGAATCACTGGTCACGTTCCTCCGGAATACCCAGTTACCCCATACGCCACAAGATTGCTTGCCTGAAGCACACATTGCCTATTACGTCCGCAACACAATCGACTCGCTCAATTTAACTGCTTTCTGCACGCTAAACCGCAGGCCATCCCCGCAAAATTGCCCGAAAACTGCAAGAAGGCGTAGCGTTCTGGGCCCTGTCAGTCAGAAATTTTCCATTCTTCCGGACGATCTGTGATTTCTAGGCCAATCATCTCAAGGAATTGTCGGATATGTTTGTGCAAGTGGTGAAACTGATCAAAGATTCGGGTTGTCCAAACTGGGAACGGTTGCGGTTGATGAAACCAAGATCGAGGCCAAATCCACTAACGAGGCCGAAAAAATGTACCGGAACTGGCGCTGCCTGCGGAAATTGCGCGACGCGAAGACCGGCTTGCTGTAATACGAGCAGCACGTGCGCACTTGGAAAAACGTCAGCGCCAGACTGATACGGTGCGAGGTCGTGGCCCTGACGATGACACGCCAATGGGTGCTGATAATAATCCGAAAAGGGAGTCGCCTTTTAAAAGCAAATTCGGTGAACCAAAACCTAAAGCGCAGGACAGTTTCACCGATACGGGGAGCCGAATCATGAAGCACTCTGGTGGCAACTTTAATTACTCCTACAACGGCCAAACGGCCTTCAATGGCACTGCACACATTATTGGTGCTGCCGAATTGGGTAACAACACTAATGACTACGGCCAATTACCAGCGGTATTGGCGGCAGTAAAACGTGATGTTGGAACGGATCCCATCTAGGTCCTCGCTGGTGCAGGCGATCTCCCAGAAGCCGTGTTTGAACAATTACGTGATCATCCCACCGAATTAATTGTGGCCCTCGGACTAGAAGGTAAAAATGATTTGGTGATCGATCCTGAAAAGCGACCGTTGTGCGCTTTGATAGCATAAAAATTCAAGTCTAGCGAGACACAGACAGCTTACCGAAAACGAAAGTGGCTGCCTGAACCGCCTAATGAATAGATAAAAAGCGTACTCGGGTTTCGACAGTTTAATATTTATGTGCCAAGTGACAAATACAGCGTCATCGGATTATCGCTGCAGGGGGTAAACCCATAATACTCATAGAACGACTTGGCATCCTCCCCCTTTGCATCGACCACCAGTGCATACGCAGCCACATGTTTTTTTGCTTCCAAACAACGCTCAAGTGCACAGCCCATGAGGAGTCGCCCTAATCCACGATGGCGATGCGCTGAATGTGTCGCCAATCGTCCCAGACGAAAGCAAGGTACCGGATAACGCGGTAATTTTTGTCGTGTGCGTTCATCCATTTGAGACGCATCGATTTGCGCGGCGCTCAAACTGTAATAGCCTAATATCGTTTTCGGCTGGTCCGTATCGACCAACACCCGCACCACGGCGATCCCTTTTTTGCTTTGCTGGATAGCGAAGCGATGCAGATACTGATCCAACTCGGCAACACCAGAGACAAAGGCTTGGCGATCATGGCGCTGTGGGTCAAGCAATTGCTCTTCAAGCACGCTTCACCTTTTGCGCCAGGCTCAGAGCGTGTTGTAGCGCGGCATTCGGCGTAAAGGTCCCGTTCAGTGCCATCGTGAATGCCTGAAAATCACGGGCTGACATGGTGACGCGGGATTCACGATCTAACAGTTCACGTGCTTTTTCTTTGGCAGATGCGCGAACGAACGCCGCCATCGTGGTGCCAACTAAGGCTGCAGCACGAGAAACAAGCTCTTTTTCTTCCACATCCATTTTCAAATCAAATCGAGCAACAGCAGACATCTTCGACTCCTCTCATACGGTAAATATACGTATACGGCAATATACCGTATGAATAGTCAGTCGACAAGCAGCCCTTTCAGAAATCCTATCCTGCTTATGATAAGAAAAATTATGAAAAGTGATCATAGCTGAGGTCGCGATACATAGCCTGTAGGCAATAGCAAGGTCGGCATTGGCCTCAAATTAGCCTCAAACAAGTCGTGTTGAAGCATTTGATACCGCGCGAATTGTTGTCCACTTGGCCGTAACGGCCAAGCTCAGCGCCTCAGCGCCTCAGTGACGGCGGCCGGTGCCGGCGCCATCATGACAGCATTGGCATCAAGAATTTGGACAAAAATTTCATCCTTCTTGATCATACCCAGTTCGAAGCGCGCACGCTCTTCCACTGAATCAGTACCGTCTTTGAGATCGACTACTTCCGACTCGAGCGTGGCATTGCGCTGCTTGAGTTTATCGTTATTATTTTGTGCCAGCGCGACTTGGCGCTCAAATTCCCATACGCGCAACCAACCGCCCTTACCTAGCCACAGCGGGTATTGGATCATAGCCAGCAACAACAGGAAACAAACGGCAATCAGGCGCACAAACACTCACATAAAAATGACAAAAAGGGGAACACACGTTCCCCCTTTTTAAATAAAGACGAATTACTTCAAATTGTAAAATGCATCACGACCAGGATAGCTGGCGATTTCACCGAGATCTTCTTCAATGCGCAGCAATTGATTGTATTTCGCCATCCGATCAGAACGCGACAAGGAGCCGGTTTTGATTTGCAAAGCATTCATACCGACAGCGATATCAGCAATGGTGCTGTCTTCGGTTTCACCGGAACGATGCGAAATCACGGCCGTGTAACCGGCACGCTTGGCCATTTCAATGGCAGCAAAGGTTTCGGTCAAAGTACCGATCTGATTGATTTTGATCAGGATAGAATTGGCGATACCTTTTTGTATGCCTTCTTTGAGGATCTTGGTATTGGTCACGAACAGATCATCGCCGACGAGTTGGATTTTTTTGCCCAGTTTTTCGGTCAGAATCGCCCAGCCTTCCCAATCGCCTTCAGCCATCGCATCTTCGATCGAGATGATAGGATATTTATCGACCCAAGTTGCCAGCAGATTAGTGAAATCGGTAGCCGACAAAGTCAAGCCTTCGCCTTCGAGGTGGTATTTACCATCTTTGTAGAATTCGCTGGCAGCGCAATCGAGGCCGAGTGCGATCTGAGTACCTGGCTCGTAGCCGGCTGCTTCGATCGCTTCGATAATCATTTTGATCGCCGATTCGTGGTTATCCACCGATGGCGCAAAACCACCTTCGTCGCCAACCGCTGTCGTCAAACCCTTGTCGTGCAGGATTTTTTTCAATGCATGGAACACTTCGGCACCGTAGCGCAGCGCCTCGCGGAAGCTCGGTGCACCGATAGGGATAATCATGAATTCTTGAATATCAAGATTATTGTCAGCGTGCGCGCCGCCATTGATGACATTCATCATCGGCACGGGCAATTGCATCGCGCCGGAACCACCGAAATAACGATACAAAGGCAAACCGGCTTCTTCAGCTGCCGCTTTGGCCACGGCCATCGATACCGCCAACATGGCATTGGCACCGAGACGGCCCTTGTTTTCCGTACCATCGAGATCGATCAAAGTGCGATCGAGGAAGGCTTGCTCATTGGCATCCAGACCCATGATCGCTTCAGCGATTTCGGTATTGATATGCTCGCATGCTTGCAAAACGCCCTTACCGAGGTAACGGGACTTATCACCATCACGCAATTCGATCGCTTCACGCGAACCGGTCGAGGCACCCGACGGCACCGAAGCACGACCCATGACACCGGATTCGAGCAAGACATCACATTCTACAGTTGGGTTACCGCGTGAATCTAAAATTTCACGACCGATAATATCAACGATGGCACTCATTCAATTCTCCTAAACGATACTGCGAACAAAGCAAAACAATACAATTAAAAACTGGTTTCCAAGAAGCCGTTCTTTTTGACCACGCGATCAAGATCAAGTAAGGTCGCCAACAATTCTTTCATGCGTCCCAACGGCACCGCATTCGGGCCATCGGACATTGCCACAGCCGGGTTCGGATGCGTCTCCATGAACAGGCCGGCGATACCGACGGCCACCGCGGCACGTGCCAACACCGGCACGAATTCACGTTGACCACCCGAAGTGCTGCCCTGACCACCGGGCAATTGCACCGAATGGGTAGCATCGAATACCACCGGACACGCGGTCTCGCGCATGATCGCCAATGCGCGCATGTCCGACACCAAATTGTTGTAGCCGAACGAGGCACCGCGTTCACAGGCCATGAAATTATCTTCCAATAAACCTGCCGCCTTGGCCGCTGCGCGTGCCTTGGCGATCACATGCACCATATCGTGCGGAGCCAAAAACTGGCCCTTCTTGATATTGACCGGCTTACCGGAGCGACCGCAAGCTTCGATGAAATCCGTTTGCCGACACAAGAAAGCCGGCGTCTGCAACACATCGACCACCGCCGCTACCGCTGCAATTTCATCGATCGCATGAATATCAGTCAATACCGGCACACCGATCTGGCGTTTGACATCGGCCAAAATATCGAGCCCCTGCTCCATGCCCAAGCCGCGAAACGAAGTGCCGGAAGAGCGATTGGCTTTATCGAACGAGGACTTGTAAATGAATGGAATGCCCAAGGCGGCAGTAATTTCTTTCAGTTCACCGGCGGTATCGAGCGCCATCTGGCGCGACTCGATCACGCAAGGGCCGGCGATGAGAAAAAAAGGCTGGTCGAGACCGACCTCAAATCCACATAATTTCATCGTTTTTCCTTAAGCGTTTTTATGCGCCAGTACTGCTTTGGCGAATGAAATGAAGAGCGGATGACCATCGCGCGGGGTCGACTTGAATTCCGGATGGTATTGGACACCGATATACCAAGGGTGAGAATTCTCACCTTCGCGTGGCAATTCCATGATTTCACACAGATCTTCAGTCGGGGTACGCGCCGATACGATCATGCCGGCTTGCTCGACACGGGTCAGATAGTAGTTATTCGCTTCATAGCGGTGGCGATGGCGTTCAGTGACGACATTCCCGTAAATTTCAAACGCCAGAGTACCGGGCTTGACTGCACAAGTTTGCGCACCCAAACGCATGGTGCCACCGAGATTGGAGTTCTCATCGCGACGCTCGACTTTACCATCATGGTTTTGCCACTCATTAATGAGTGCTACCACCGGCTGTTCAGTATCGAGATCGAATTCGGTCGAATTCGCCATGGTCAAACCGGCTTTGTTACGCGCGTATTCGATCAAAGCGACTTGCATGCCCAGGCAGATGCCGAGATAAGGGATCTTGTTTTCACGGGCATAACGAGCCGCCATGATTTTCCCTTCGACGCCGCGTTTACCGAAACCGCCAGGTACCAGAATACCGTCGTATTTTTCCAGCGCCTTAGTACCGTGTGCTTCGATTTCTTCGGAATCGACGTATTCGATATTGACTCGGCTTTCGGTATGAATACCGGCGTGACGCAAGGCTTCGGTCAGCGATTTGTACGATTCAGTCAAATCGACATATTTACCGACCATACCAATAGTGACTTCGTCTTTCGGGTTTTCCAGAGCAAAAACCAACTTACTCCACATACTCAGATCAGCCGGTTGCGGGGCCAGACCCAGCTTGTCGCAAACGATTTTATCGAGGCCCTGATCGTGCAGCATCTGTGGAATTTTGTAGATCGTGTCGGCATCCCAAACCGAAATAACGGCTTCTTCCGGCACATTGGCGAACAGCGAAATCTTAGCGCGTTCATCATCCGGAATCGGACGATCGGCACGGCACAGCAGCGCATCGGGGAAAATCCCGATTTCGCGCAGTTTTTGCACACTGTGTTGTGTCGGCTTGGTTTTCAATTCACCGGCAGCGGCCACATACGGCACCAGCGTCAGATGGACGAAGGCAGCCGCATTGCGACCGGCACGCAGACTGAGCTGACGCGCGGCTTCGAGAAACGGCAACGATTCGATATCGCCGACCGTACCGCCGATTTCAACCAGCGCGACATCGGCACCAGCGGCACCGCGGTGAATGAATTCTTGAATTTCATTGGTGATGTGCGGAATAACTTGCACGGTTTTGCCGAGGTATTCACCACGGCGTTCCTTGCGGATCACCGACTCGTAAATCTGACCGGTCGTGAAGTTATTCACTTTCTTCATGCGCGCAGTGATGAAGCGTTCGTAGTGGCCGAGGTCGAGATCAGTCTCGGCACCGTCATCGGTCACGAATACTTCGCCATGCTGGAACGGGCTCATGGTACCTGGATCAACGTTGATGTACGGATCCAGTTTGAGCATAGTCACTTTAAGACCGCGCGATTCTAAAATGGCGGCGAGAGAGGCGGCAGCGATGCCTTTGCCTAATGAGGAGACTACGCCCCCCGTAACGAATACAAACTTAGTCATTGCAGAAGGTGCCAGACGGCACAAGCGGGAAATTCGAATTATACCTCAGACTATCAGGCAGGCATACGAATTCCGCGCCCGAAGCGCGGATTATTTACGGCGCATAAAAAAATTGCAACCTGACAAAATTTTGCGCTCCAACGGCATTCGACATCTGCTCGATTTCGTTGGCACGCCGAATCACGGAAGCACTCAGACCATACTCACCGCGCTGCCATAGATAGCCGATTTCCAGCTCGCCGCCGCGCTTTTTAGTCGCAATCGAACGCGCCTCATCATTAAAATAACCGCCTTCTATGGTCGCGTTATAGGCCACCGCTTTCACCGAGCCTTTGAGGAAGACGTAGCTGGCCGGCTGATACGGCAAGCTATTGAGCGTACCGGCCCGCAATTCCAGCTGCGCCCCGGCATCGGTGAAAATATTCCCGAAACGTCCATTCAAGCGTGGCGTCAGATCGACCCCGGCCATGGGCAGCAAGCGCCCGGGCGACCATTCACCCGAGAGCACCAAGCCGGCCTCGTTGCGATACTGGGTACTCCAGGCTTGCGGCAGCCTTTGTTTCAGTAAATGGTGCAACTGTTGCTGGCTCCAGGCACCACCGGCACAGCGACCGAAACAACCGATATCAACGCCCCAGCGCCAACTGCGCCCGGTCGATTCGGTTTTTGCGCCGAACACGCCAGCGTACAGCCAGCCAGCGTAGCGATGATCATTCGCGGCTAATTGCGCGGGCAACAAATTGGTATCCGATGCCGTATAAAAATCCTGCCCGAAGCGCCAGCCATATTCGGTCGATAGCAGCGCTGTTTGCAGCAGCGAGGTTTGCTGCAGGTGCACGCCACTGGTATAAAATTTATCATCACGATTGAGGAGCAGGCTGTCATTCTCGATTTCCAACTGCCACAGCGATTTACCGGCCGCGCGCACGGTTTGCATTTCCTGCCAAGATGGCGCAAGCAAAATATCGTCGGCCACGGCCGCACCAGCAAGCAGTGTCAAACCAAGCGCCACCAGCGCGCGGTAGGCGCCGGTTTGCTGCATTTTTGCGTTAATCATTATTCTGTTCACATTCTTGCTTAAGTAAGGTAGCCAGCATCGTCTCCACCGCCAGCGCCGTCTGCTCGGGCTGTTCGAGTGGAATCAAATGCCCACCGGGAATCAGTGTGTAATTGCGACCCATCAGTTTTTTCGTATAGTAATCGCCGGCCTGAGCACACTCTATGGATTCAGTGCCACCGATGAAACCGATAGGCACCGCCGGCGGACGGCGAATCAAGCGTCCCAAACCATGCGGCAACGTGCGATAAATAGCCGTTTCCACTTCGCGCGTGAAACGCAAGCTCACACCTTGCGCAGACGGCAGCAGTCCGGCATGCATGTAATCCCATAACACTTCGGTCGGCCAGATCGCAAACTTCTCTTTCGCGGCAAAATGCCTGTGAGCGTGCTCAACACTATCCCACACGCAGCGGCGCTTCTCTGCAAAGCGTGCCGGCGAAAATTTACCATCGAGTTTAAGAAACTTCACTACCCGCAATAACAGCGCGCGCCAACCGGCCACCAAGGGCGAATCGAGCACGATTACGGCACGCACCAAATCGGGACGGGCGCGTGCCGCCATCAAAGATAAAATACCGCCGAGCGAATGACCTAGCAACACCACCGGCACCGAATAGCGCGCTTCCAGCGTCGCTATCAATTCCTGCACCAGCTCGCGCCAGCCGTCGGTAACCGGATAGGCCGGATCATGCCCCAACATATCACTGACCCCAACGACGTGATTACTACGCAGTTGATCGAGAAAAACGCGGTAAGTCCCGGCCGGAAAACTGTTGCCATGTACGAAATGTAGAACCGCTCGCTCCAAAGTATGCTCCATATTGTAGTCAGCGCATTGAAAAATGCATCATGACTTCAATTGTAATGCGCCAACAGGCTTTCCTGCAGACTTAGAAGAATTATTCCACAATCAGGTACAGCCTCAGCGCCCATGCCAGTAGCGCGCATGCTGCTGGCGGTATGCAGTAATCGTCACGCGCTCACCGAGCTCGACACTCAGCGCACCATGCCTATCGGTGCGCCAGCGCATGCTGCCGACATCGGCATAGCGCTGCCACACCACCGAGTGAGGGTGGCGATAGCGGTTATAGTGACCGAATTGAAAAATCGCTGCTTGCGGCTGCACGGCCGCCAAAAAAGCGGCGCTCGATGAAGTCTTGCTGCCATGATGCGGTACCAATAACACCGACGCACGCAACTGCTCACCATACTGCGCCAACAAGGCCGTCTCCTGCGCCGCCGCGATATCTCCGGGCAGCAGCACCGCATGCTGCACGCTACTGACCTTCAGGGTGCAACTACGCGCATTATCAGACAACTTTTCATTGGCATACGCCGATAACGCTGGCTGCAACACCTCGAACACCACGCCATCCCACTGCCAACGCTGACCAGCGTGACAGCGCCAGTGCTGCCGCGCCGCGCCAAGCAAGGGATGATCCGACGCCAATGAGCTGGCCACCGCCGCCACCTCCAGCGACTGCAAGATACTGGCAGCACCACCGGCATGATCGAGATCGGCGTGGGAAATCATCAGCACATCGAGTGCGCTGATGGCACGCCTCTGCAAATACGGTAAGAGCACACTTTGGGCGGCATCCGACGAGACCGAATAACGCGGCCCTGCATCATAAAGCAAACGATGCTTCGCTGTTTCCAGCAGCACCGCCGTGCCCTGCCCAATATCAAACACCGTCATGCGCAAGCTCCCCTCCGGCCAAGCCTGCCGGGCTGGAAACAACATCGGCAAACAACACACCAGCCCCAGCCAACGCAGCGGCCAACCACGCGGCAGCAATGCCCACGCCACGCCACATGCAGCCAAGACCCAAGCCCACCACGGGCCACGTTCGGCGCGCCACAGCGCCGCCGGCAAGCCACTCAAATACTGCAACACAGGCATCAGCGCGCTAAATAAAATGTCGCTTATTTGCAACAACCAGCCCGATATCGGAGACGGCATCACACTCCCCAGTAAGGCCAACGGCGTCACCGCCAAACTGATCAGCGGAATCGCCAAGGCATTCGCCAAAGCCCCGAGCAGGGCCACCTGTCCAAACAAAAACAGACTCAGCGGCAGCAAACCTATGCTGACCGCCCATTGACTGCGCAATGCCGCGAGCAACAATGCGCGCCAGCGCTGCCAGCCAGGCGGCGGACGACGCGTCGGCTGTGCCGCCGCATAAGTCAGCACAGCCACCGCCAAAAACGATAACCAAAAGCCCGGCGCCAGCACCGCCCACGGATCGCACAACAGTACCAATACCAGCGCCAGGCACAATACCGCAAAAAAATCACTGATCCGACCGCACCACAAAGCCAAGGCCACCGTCAGCAACATGATCAAGGTGCGCTGGGCGGGAATGCCGAAGCCGGCCAAAGCCACATACAATAAAGCCGCTGAAGCACCACTGACAGCAGCCACTTTTTGCGCCGGCAACAGCAAGGGCAAAGCATGCCCACGCCAACGCGCGCGCCGCCACAGCGCCGCACTGAGCTTAGCAAACAGCGCCGCAATCATACTCACATGCAGACCCGAGATACTGATCAAGTGACCAATGCCGGTGCGATTGAACAGGACCCAATCGGCCGCTGAAATCGCCCGTTGCTCGCCGATTACCAAAGCCACCAACACACCGGCATACGGATGATTCGGCAAGGCGGCAAAAATACGCGCGCGCAACCAGCCACGGCTGCGTTCGAGCAGATACCTTGGCTGCCACACCATGGGGTCGAGACGGCGATTCAGCTCAGCCGCACTGCGTACCGTGCCGACCGCGCGCACACCACTTTCAAGCAAGCGCAATTCGGTGTCAAAGCCACCAAGATTGGCATAGCCATGCGGACGCTGCACGCGTACCCGCAATTGCCAGCGCTCGCCAGGCAAAAGTGCCGGCTGCAATTGCGACCAGCTCAAACTGATTTTTTTTGGAAAGACCCGCCATTGCTGCGCACTCAAACGCGGTGCCAGCACCTGTTCAACGGCGAAATCAAGCCGCTGCCCGGCTTCGAAGGTTTGAGGTAAAGAGGCAACGCAGCCGATCAGCGTTACTTCGCTACGCTCGAATTCTGCAGTCAATTCGGTTTGCAAAGCCAGTGTCGCCATTGCAGCAGCCCATGCCAAGCCAGCCAAGGCAAAGCCAAGGCAAACGCCACTGCGACGCCACCAAGATGGGCAAGCCAAGGGATGCGGAGTACAGCCATAATGCAGCAGCAAAAATGTCGCACACAAAGCCAATAAAGCTAATTCCGCTACCGTATACAAACTGTGCTGTTGCTGCAGACATGCGACGCCAAACACAAAAGCGAGGCATGCCGACCGCATCATTTACCCCAAAGTATTCATGCGCGGCAAAACCGCCCGGGCATTGGCACTGGTTTGCGCCGCCAGTTCAGTCACGCTCAGCCCACGTAATTGCGCCAGCACCGTGCCGATGCGCGGCAATTCGGCCGGATAGTTATTCCCCTTGCCTAGCCAGGCCGGCCGCATATCGGGCGCATCGGTTTCGAGCACAATGGCAGCGAGCGGCAATTCCACGGCCAGACGGCGGATTTGTAAAGCGCGCGGATAGGTCATGGCACCGCCAAAACCAAGCTTGAAACCAAGTTCAATAAACATCTGCGCCTGCTGAGCACTGCCATTGAAGGCATGGGCGATGCCGCCGACGACCGCAATGCGCCGCAATTGCTTGAGTATTTGGTCTTGCGAACGCCGCACATGCAAAAGCACCGGCAAGCCGACATCGCGGGCGATTTTCAATTGCTCACTGTAGAAATATTCTTGCTTCTCGCGCAAAGGACTTTGTTTCAGTGCCGGCACAAAATAATCGAGCCCGATTTCGCCGATCGCCACCAAGCGCCGGCCGGCTGGCGGATCTTGCAGCAAGCTGGTCACGCGTGCGCGCAAAAACGCCAAATCGGCCTCAACCGAAGTCGGCACATACATGGGGTGAATGCCGAGCGCAAAAAAACAATCGCTGCGCTGCTGCGACAAGGCTTCCACTGCAGCAAAATTATTCTTGTGCACAGCCGGCAACACCAAGGCCGACACCCCGGCCGTGGCCGCGGCATCGGCCAGCACAGCGGCAGCGTCAGCGAATTCGCTGGCGTCGAGATGACAATGGGTATCGATCCACATGGCGGGCGTCTTTCATGGTGGGCAAAGACTTGTATTATGCGCACATCGCGGGCCGCGACTCAAGTTTGGCACGACCGGCGGTCAGGTGACAGCTGCTGCGCATGGCAGCAGTCATTTTCAGACCCGTCCTATAGAAATCCAAACAAAAAGTGCTTAGGATAAATCCGTCACAATTCCGTGATGGTATTTTTAAAAGAGCATATCATGCAAAAAAATTATCCCTAGGTGAGGCAGAGAATACTCTCGCAATACACCAATCGAACTCGTCTGTACCCCTTCTGCGCGAGCTAAACGCTCAAGAGATTGAATTGGTAAGCGGCGGAACAGGTTCATGCACGGTTAAAGTAGACAGCCATGGAAAGTCAGAGGCATCCTGCAGCATCACTTTTTAAGTAAAGTCTGACTCGAATGTTTTTTGTTAATATTATTTAATCTCAAGTGCATTATTTTGCTCTCGAGATCAGCGATGAAATTTTCCAAGGACAGCCCATGTCTCCCCGAACGCTTCTCTGCTCACTCTTTCTGAGTCTGATCTCTTGGCAAACATCACAGGCCACCGACACCGCCGCCATTTTCATCGAAGGCAAACAACTCCATTATTACGGCCTTATCAGCGCCGCTGCCAATGAGCAGTTATCGCGTATTTACCAGCAATCTACACCCAAGCCAGAGTGGCTTTCCATCAAAAGTCGGGGCGGTGAAATCGATGATGGCATAGCCTTGGGCAATTGGATCGCCGACCACAAACTGCATCTGCAAGTCCTCGAATACTGCCTTTCTTCTTGCGCCAATTATGTTTTCCCGGCAGCGAACAAAAAACAGATCAGCCATTTCGCCATTATCGGCTTTCACGGCGGCGCCGCCAGTAACTACAGCGCACAATTAGAGCAATTATCTGCCACCGTACCGGACTGGCCACAGCAGCGCCCGAAGTGGGAAGCACAAATGGATCAAAAACGTCAACGTGAACGTGCGTTTTACTATCGCATTCACGTCGATGCGCGTCTACCCATAATGGGTCAAGCTGCCCGCTTTGCCACTCGCCGTCATGAAGGTAAGCATAAGGGCTGGGTGTACAGCCTGGCTGCTTACCAAAAATTAGGCGTGCATGATGTCGAGTTCATCAAACCAAACTGTCGATCACAGCCTGATCTCGGTTTTTTTGAAATTGACGCCGACATGGTCGACGTCGCTGACGACACGACAACGAGCATACCTTAGGGCGCGGCGGACTGAATCGCAGAAGAATTGACCGCTCGGATTAAATCTGCGCTTCCCTATACAATGCGTCCACACTACCGAGCACGCAGCCGCAACTACAACATTTGCCGCGCCACCAGCACACCATCGGCATCGGCATAGATCCAATCGCCGGGATGAACCGCTACACCCGCAATGAGCACGCGCACATCGCGCTCACCGCCGCCGCGTTTGAGACTGCGCACCGGCATGCTGCCGCGGGCACGCACACCGATACGGCAGGCATTGATTTCTGCTACATCGCGGATACAGCCATCGACCACGAGCCCAGCCCAGCCATTATCTTGTGCCAACTTGGCCAGATTGCCGCCGACCAAGGCGCAGCGCAGGCTGGCACCGCCGTCTATCACCAATACCCGCCCCTGCCCGGGCGTTTCCAGCGTAGTGCGCACTAATCCATTGTCTTCAATCAATTTCAAACACACGGCCGGCCCGGCAAATGCCAGCTCTGCACCATAGGCCAAGAACAGCGGCGGCAGCGCAGAGAGGGTGCCGGCTTGCAGTTGATCTTCATAGGCGTCACATAAATCGCAGGTAGCAAACTTCATCGTTTTCTCCAAAGTGGTGCATCAATCATGCCGCACCCATTCTAAACCCTCAGGCCGCCAGTGCCCGCGTGCGACCGCCAAGCTTGACCGCGGTCAGGATTGCCAACACTTGAGCTCGGTTTTCCCCACTCACCCATTCGCAGCTCCGATCAAACCTCAACAGAGCAAAAAAAGCGACGCGCAAGCGTCGCTTTTTTATTTCCCCAGCGCGCTTCAGCTCTCGAAGCGGCTGAATACCAGCTCACCATCGCGCACTTCAACGGCAATCACATCTTTCGGCCCGAATTTTCCTTGCAAAATCTGCTTGGATAAAGGGTTTTCGATCTGATGTTGAATCGCCCGTTTCAAGGGCCGCGCCCCGTAGACTGGGTCGAACCCGGCTTCGGCTATTTTCAGCAAAGCGGCATCGCTGACGCGCAAACCCATTTCCATTTGTTGTAAACGCTGTTCCAGAGTTTTCAACTGGATTTTGGCGATCGCCCCGATATTTTTCGCGTCGAGCGCATGGAACACCACGATTTCATCGATACGGTTGATGAATTCCGGCCGGAAATGGGTTTTTACTTCACCCATCACCGCCATCTTGATCACTTCCGGATCGCTGCCTTCCATCGCTTGAATCTGGTGCGAACCGAGATTCGAAGTCATGACGATGACAGTGTTTTTAAAGTCCACCGTGCGGCCATGGCCATCGGTCATGCGACCATCATCCAATACCTGCAGCAACACATTGAAGACATCATGATGCGCTTTTTCCACTTCATCGAGCAAAATCACGCTGTAAGGTTTGCGCCTTACCGCCTCGGTCAGGTAACCGCCCTCTTCATAGCCGACATAGCCGGGCGGTGCCCCGATCAAACGCGCCACCGAGTGCTTCTCCATGAATTCGCTCATATCGATGCGGATCAAGGACTCTTCGGTATCGAACATAAAGCCGGCCAGCGCCTTGCATAACTCGGTCTTACCGACCCCGGTAGGGCCGAGAAACAGGAACGAGCCGTAAGGCCGCCCCGGATCACCGAGCCCGGCACGGGAACGACGAATCGCATCCGACACCGCGACGATGGCTTCATGTTGACCGACCACGCGCTGATGCAGCGCCTCTTCCATATGCAGCAATTTCTCACGCTCGCCCTGCATCATCCTTGACACTGGAATGCCGGTGGCACGCGACACAATTTCCGCGATTTCTTCCGCCCCTACCTGCGTACGCAAGAGCTTGAGCTTGCTACCGTCTTGCTGATTCTTATCGGCTTGGGTATCAGCCTGCTTCAACTGCGCTTCGAGTTCCGGCAAGCGCCCGTACTGCAGCTCCGACATGGTTTGCCAATCGCCCTTGCGTTTGGCATCTTCCATTTGCAAGCGGATTTGTTCGATCTCTTCCTTAATATGGGTACTGCCCTGCACGATGGCTTTTTCCGCCTTCCAGATTTCTTCCAGATCGGCATATTCACGCGAGAGCTTTTCGATTTCGACCTCGATCAAGGCCATGCGCTTGTGCGAGGCTTCATCTTTCTCGCGCCGCACGGCTTCGCGTTCGATCTTCAGCTGTATCAAACGACGATCGAGCTTATCCATGACTTCCGGCTTGGAATCGATCTCAATCTTGATTTTGGCGGCAGCCTCATCGATGAGATCAATCGCTTTATCGGGCAAGAAACGGTCGGTGATATAGCGTTGCGACAGTTCGGCCGCCGCCACGATGGCTGGATCGGTGATATCAACGCCATGATGAACTTCGTATTTCTCTTGCAGTCCGCGCAGAATGGCGATGGTGGCTTCGACACTCGGTTCATCGACCAGTATTTTCTGGAAACGCCGTTCCAGCGCGGCATCTTTTTCTATGTATTTGCGGTATTCATCGAGCGTGGTCGCACCGACGCAGTGCAACTCACCGCGCGCCAAGGCTGGCTTGAGCATATTCCCGGCATCCATCGCGCCCTCGGCCTTACCGGCCCCGACCATGGTATGCAGTTCATCGATGAAAACGATGGTCTGTCCTTCGTCGAGCGCGATTTCTTTGAGTACCGATTTCAGACGCTCTTCAAATTCGCCGCGGTATTTGGCACCGGCCAACAAAGCTGCCATATCGAGCGACAACACGCGTTTCGACTTCAAGCTGTCCGGTACTTCGCCGTTGACGATGCGTTGCGCCAGCCCTTCGACGATGGCGGTTTTACCAACGCCTGGCTCACCAATCAGTACCGGATTGTTTTTACTGCGCCGTTGCAGCACCTGAATGGCACGACGAATTTCATCATCGCGGCCGATCACCGGGTCGAGCTTACCCATACGGGCGCGTTCAGTCAGATCGAGCGTGTATTTTTTCAAGGCTTCACGCTGGCCTTCGGCATCGGCCGAATCGACTTGTCCACCGCCACGCACCGCCAAGATAGCCGCTTCTAAAGCCTTACGGGTTAAGCCTTTTTCGCGTGCCAATTTACCGGCTGTCGATTTATCATCGGCCAAAGCCAGCAAGACCATTTCACTGGCCAAAAATTCGTCGCCGCGTTTTTGCGCTTCTTTCTCCGACAGATTGAGTAAGCCAGTCAACTCGCGACCTATCTGCACTTGTCCATCGGTACCGCTGACCTTGGCCAAACGGTCGATAGCCACTTTAAGATCAGTCAGCAGCGCATTGACATTGACACCGGCTCGCTGCAGCAAAGAGCGGCTGCCGCCATCATCCTGATTCAGCAGCGCGACCAGCAAGTGAACCGGCTCAATGTATTGATTATCATTGATAACGGCCTGACTCTGGGCATCGGCCAAAGCTTCCTGCAGCTTGGTAGTAAGTTTATCGAGACGCATTCTGTTGCTCCTGAGTGAATTCTATGCATCAGCAATTTGGGGCAATCACTGGCAATTCAAGTCTTGCGCCAAGCATGCGTCCCGAGTTTGTCCTAGCTCAAACTAAGTTGAAAAAATCCGCGACTCACTCAAATCGTCCGGCTACTTTGAATTGCTCGGTGACCAGTAACAATGCCGCGGCAATCCCCGGCTCCATCGCCGCATGGCCGGCATCACCAATCATATGTAACAGCGCCTCCGGCCAAGCCTGATGCAGACGATATGCGGAAACCGGCGGACAAATCACATCATAACGACCCTGCACGATGACAGCCGGCAGATGACGGATAACTGCCAGCTCCTGCAGTAATTGCTCATCGCGCATAAAACCGCCGTTGAGCATGTAATGCGCTTCCAAACGACCGATACCGAGGCTGACTTGATCTGACTCGAAATCGGCAATCGCTTGCGCTTGCGGTTCGAGAAACAAACACGATCCCTCATAACGACTCCAATTGCGCGCCGCTTCCATATAAATTACCGGATCATCGCAGAACAAACGTTTGACATAGGCTTGCAACAGATCGCCGCGCTCGTCGAGCGGTATTGCTGCGGCAAACCGCCGGTGAACTTCGGGGTAAAAATTTTGTATACCATTGATGAACCAGTCGACCTCGCTGCGGCTGCACAGGAAAATCCCGCGCAACACAAAGCCCAGGCAGCACTCCGGATGCGCCTGTCCATAGGCCAGCGCCAAGGTCGAACCCCAAGAGCCGCCAAACACCAACCATTGCTCAATCCCGAGCAGGCTGCGCAAAGTCTCGATATCCTCGATCAGTAGAGGCGTGGTATTGGCCCGATATTCGCCCAGCGGCGTCGAACGACCGGCACCGCGCTGATCAAACAAGACAATACGATAATGCGCCGGATCGAAAAATCGCCAATGACCGGGGGTACAACCGCCGCCTGGGCCGCCATGCAAAAACAGTACCGGCTGGCCTTGCGGATTGCCACATTCTTACCAGTACAGCGTGTGCAGCGCATCGACCGCCAGCATACCGCTGCGGTACGGCTCGATGGCCGGAAATAGAGTCATTGCTTGCGTCATAACATTCCTTCCTGAAAATCGGCAGCCGGCACCCGACGGCACCACACACCGCTCACGATTTAATTTATACGCGCCATTTCAGATGAGCCTGCTCATCACTGTCACGCGCATCGACCCAACGCGCACCGTCCGGTGTTTGCTCTTTCTTCCAGAACGGTGCCTGCATTTTCAAATAATCCATCATAAATTCACAGGCTGCGAAAGCCGCGCCACGATGTGCGGAAGCGACCGCCACCAAGACAATCTGATCAAGCGGCAGCATGGCACCGACTCGGTGTATGACCACGCAATCGAGCAGTGGCCAGCGCTGCTGCGCCTGCTCGACGATGTCTTGCAGTGCACGTTCAGTCATGCCCGGATAATGCTCAAGTTCGAGCGCCGACACCGCGGCACCATCATTGACATCGCGAACCAAACCGACGAAGCTGACCAAGGCGCCTATGGCCGGATGATTCTTGCGCATGCGCGCGAGCTCCGTACTGAGATCGAAATCGGCCGTCTGCACACTGATTCTCATCGCTCAGCCCCCGGTAACCGGTGGGAAAAATGCCACCTCAGCACCATCGGTGAGCGCGGTATCAGGCTCACACATTTGCTGTTGGTACGCCATCCGCAAAGCCCGTTGCGCCCCCAACACCTCGGCCCACACCTCACCGCGCGCGACTAACCAGGCGCGCAACTGGCCGACCGTTTGTACCGACACGGGCACGTCGACAGTTTGTTCCGACAAATTCAGGCTTTCACGTACACTGGCAAAAAAACGTAATTGAATTTTCATGGTTGACTGTTTCAAAAAGAGGAAAAAGGCAGGAAACGCACCATCTCACCGGCGGCAATGCTCTGGCCCGCCGGCACATCGACCAAGCCATCACCCCACACGGTTGAAGTCAACACGCCCGAGCTTTGATTGGCGAACAGATCCAGTCCACCATCGGCATTGATACGAGCGCGTAAAAATTCCCGCCGCCGGTCCGGTTTGGCCCAAGTAAAATCGGCGCGTAGCGAAAACGCCTGCGGCGTCACGTCAGTCACGCCCTGCATGCGCAGTAAAAAAGGCCGCACAAATAATAAAAAAGTGACGAAACTCGATACCGGGTTACCCGGCAAACCAAGAAAAAAGCTCTCACCCACTTCACCGAAAGCCAAAGGCTTGCCGGGTTTGACCGCGATTTGCCACATATTCAAACTTCCCTCGGCTTCGACCGCTGGCTTGATATGATCTTCTTCGCCGACCGAAACACCACCGGAGGTAATGATCAAATCGTTTCCTTGTGCCGCTGCGCGCAAGGTCGCCCGGGTCGCTTCGAGCGTATCCGGCACGATGCCGAAATCGCTGATCAAACAACCGGCCCCTCGCAGCAAGGCGGTCAAGGTGTAACGATTCGAATTGTAAATCGCGCCGGGCTTGAGCGCTTCACCAGGCATGGTCAATTCATCGCCGGTAAAAAACACCGCCACGCGCGGTTGCCGCAACACCGGCAGTGTCGCCAAACCAACCGAAGCGGCCAAGCCCAGATGCTGCGCGCGCAATACCGTGCCGGCTGCCAAAATGCTGGCACCGGCGGCGATATCCTCACCGCGCCGGCGTATCCAATCACCGGACTGCGGCACATGGCCAATGATCACGTCCGTCCCATCGGCCACACATTGTTCTTGCATAAGCACGGCATCGGCACCGGGCGGTATCAGCGCGCCGGTAAAAATACGCGCCGCCGTTCCCGGTTGTAAAGGCTGGCCAAGCTGACCGGCAGCAATGCGCTGCGTCACCGGCAAACGCGCCTCAGCGCTTTGGCAATCGGCCGCGCGCACGGCATAGCCATCCATTTGGGTATTATCCAAGGATGGGACATCGAGTAAGGAGGTTTGTGCCTGCGCCAACACTCGGCCAGCGGCATCGAGCGTGGCGATCGTTTCACTTTGAGTAAGCGGGCGCACCGCGGCGAGCAGCAAGGCCAAAGCTTGATCGACACTTAACAGAGGTTTTTTTTCAGTCATTGATTACCGATACAGTGCCAAACATGGCGAAGACCCTCATTGTAGCGCGAAGCAAGCAAGCGACACAGACGGTACGGAATACCTGAGGGGCGATTTGACCACAAGCGCCGCGTTAAACCTTCACTTTTTAACAACTTCAGCAACGCCGAATGCTATACTATTTACAGGGAAATACTCTACGGCAACATTATTTGGCTATAATCAGGCAATTTTTTACTTGCGAGGCGATCATGCTGTGTCAATTACGTTGCTGCCTGTGCGCGGCCATCCTGTACCTGAGCAGTCTGGGCGCAGCCGCCAATGAAGCCCCGACCTATCGGTTTTCACCGGTCAACCAATACGACATCAATCTGACCGCGGCCTACTGGAATCCCATCATCAATTATGTGGCAGACAAAAGTGGTGTGCATTTGGCGCTGAAAATCGGCCGCACCTCAGCCGACACCACCAGCTATGTTCTGGCGCAAGAAGTCGAATTCGCTTTCACCAACCATTTGTTCGCTCCGGAACGCGAAAAACTCGGCTGGAAAGTCTTCGGACGGCGCAATTTGGCACCGGTCAGCGGTCAAATCGTGGTGCCAGCCGATTCCGCCATCACCAGCTTGGCGCAACTAAAAGGCAAAGACATCGCCTTCCCGGGACCGGAAGCACTGATCGCCTACAAAGTACCGATGGCACATTTGATCGAACAGAAAATCGATATCAACGTCATCTTCGGTGGCAATCAGAATGGTGCCCTAGGCCAACTGGCCGCTGGTAAAGTCCAAGCGGTCGGCGGTAACTCACAGTTAATCGATAGTTACGCACAGCGCGAAAATAAAAAATTTCGCGTGCTATGGAGTTCCACGCCCTACCATGATCTGGCACTGATGGCGTCTGGCAAAGTCAAGCCGGCTGATCTGAAGGCCGTAGCCAAAGCCTTCTTCGAAATGAAAGACGATCCACAAGGGCGTGAAATATTGCGGCAAGCGGCGCAAAAAATCAGCCTGCCAGGCGATATCTTCTTCATCGCTTCAGATGGCAGTGAGTATGTCAATTACCGAAAATTCTATCAGTCGGCACCGCTCAGCCTGCGCTGAACGACACGATCAACCGCACCATCGCCGAGGCCCCGTGGGATTGCTGAAATTTATCTTACCCAAATCACTGGTGTTACGCGTCTATGCGCTCTATACCGTGACTTGGCTGGCATTCATGTGCAGTGGCGTGGCGCTGTATTATGAAACCCGCTTCACCCAAGAAATCGAAGATGTGCAAGAGTCGGCTGCTTCCATGCTCGAAGTGGCGGCCCACAGCGTCACCGACAGCGCCGTCGTTGGCGATTACGACACCATCAAGCGTACGCTGGAATCAATGGTCGTCAGTCGAAATTTTTCATCGGCGAAATTTATTTCTCTGCACCCCGGAATGATAGAAAGTCGCAGCAAATCCGATGACACGCCGGCCTATATTCCCTCTTGGATCATGGACCGCATCACCGCTCATCTGTTCGATGATAATCGCGTCATCACCGTCGGTGGGCAAGACTATGGCGTACTCAGACTCAGTTTTGATAATCAACAGATTGCCGAGCGCATGTGGCAGACCATGCAAGTGGCGCTGGCACTGACACTGGCCAGTTTCATCGGCGGTCTGATACTGATCTGGTTCCCGCTGCACCGCTGGCTCGGTAGTTTAAAACAAAGCCGCGTGCTGGAATTAGGCATGGTGGCCGGACGCGACAGTGAAAACCAAACCCTGATCGACAATGCGCCGCTGGAAATTCGCCAAACCCTGATTACCCTGCAAACCACGGCCAGCCAATTACGCGCCGAACTGAGTGAACGCGAAACTACTCTGAATTCACTCAAACAGATTCTCATCAGTCTGCTGCCCGATGCCGTCGACCAAAGCAGCACCGAACAAAACATCGCCGCAACTTTAGAAAACATCAGCGCCTTGATCGCCGCCGGCGAACTCGCCAGATTGGCTCTGATCAGCGCCAAAGAAGTAGCGGAAAATGCGAACCATGCCAAGAGCGCCTTCTTGGCCAATATGAGTCATGAAATTCGCACACCGATGAACGGCATCATGGGGATGATCGAACTCTGTCTCGATACTGAGCTCGACGAAGAGCAAACAAAATTTCTGGAAATGGCCAATCATTCGGCCAATAATCTGCTGGTGATTATCAACGACATCCTCGATTTCAGTAAAATCGAAGCCAATAAAATCGAACTCGAGAGCATCGCCATCGCCCCGCAAGCGCTGCTGACTGGTTTATGTCAATCGACTGGCTTCGCAGCGCAGAAAAAAGCTTTGGTACTCAACTGCACCTTCAGCCCACAACTGCCAGCCAGCATCCTCGGCGATCCGGTTCGTTTGAGCCAAATCGTCAATAACTTGCTCAGCAATGCGATCAAATTCACTGATCACGGCCGCATAGAATTGCAAGCGCAGACCGCGCTCGATACCGCCGGCCGCACTTGGCTGCACATCAGCGTGAGCGACAGTGGCATCGGCATTCCGGAAGCCGAACAAGCGCGTATCTTCGATGCATTCTCCCAGCAGGATGTCTCGACCACTCGCCGCTTCGGCGGCACTGGGCTAGGACTGAGTATATCGAGTCGCCTGGCACAACTGATGGGTGGCAGCATCACACTGGTCAGTGCTCCGAATCAAGGAAGTTGCTTCACCCTGTCACTGCCAATAGAACTGCCGAGCAGCGCCGCTGCTGCAACGCTGGCCGAGCCTGGCGATAGCAGCGCTACGACGCAAGCCTTGCGCCGCTTGCGCGTGTTAATCGCCGAAGACAATGTCGTCAACCAAACCTTGATTCTGACCCTGCTGGGAAAACTCGGGCATCAAACCACCCTCGCGACTAACGGCATGGAAGCGCTGCAGTGTTGGCAACAGGGAGATTTCGACCTCATCCTCATGGATATGCAAATGCCCGTCATGAGCGGCATGGCAGCGAGCCGAGAAATTCGCCGACTCGAGCAGCAGCAGGCCACGGCCAAGGCCATCCCCATTTACGCCCTGACCGCTTCGGCCATGCCGAGCGAACAAGAAGAGGCCCTGGCTGCCGGCATCGATGGCTATCTGACCAAGCCCATCAATCGCCAAGCCCTGCATGCCGTCCTCGACAGCATCAGTCGTGGCACTTGATAGCTGCTGAAATAATTGATTGAGTAGCCATCCCACCGGCGCTGGGCTGCACCGACCTGGCATCGCGCCTGCTGTGCACTGACGATACGGTAAACGGTAGCAACTTAATGGATCGTCGCAAGCGACGATGGAAAAGCCTCTGGAAGGGGTTTGCATCCCCTCCCATCGCGTCGCTCC
>NZ_JASJVS010000062.1:0-22485 GCF_035019605.1 Undibacterium sp. 5I2
GACAGCCTCTGAAGGCCGGGGTTTCAAACCCTAGTCAGATTTTTGATGAAAAATCGTTCACCATGCATAACGATATGCACTTACCAACACTACAATGTTACGAATTGTAAAAACTTAGAGCTGGAATGCTTACTCTAATTGTAGAAATAGCTGAAAAAATGCGAAGTAAACCTAAAGATAAGCGCAAATCGCAGATTTTATGCAAATTTATTAATTTTCCAACTAATCCCCAAAATGATGCGTGTCAGCATTGATTTGCGTGGCGCACTATTCGATCTTAATTCAGAATATACTTGAAGCTCATCAATTGTTTGCCGCTGTCTTGGCGTAAATTTTTTTGGGAACAAAGTGGGGATTTTTTCTCTTTTCGGTAAAAAAACGAGTGGCAAAAGCGATGGCTCGGCGGAGAAATCGCCTACGAGAAAAGCGCGCTCGAAAACTGCCAATTCCGTCATTACGGAGTTTGCCGATAGTGAAATTCTCAGCAACTCCCTGATTACGCAAAGGCATATCGCCCGCGCCACTGAACGAAAAATTGACGCCATCGAATTTGAGATGTCCCGCGACATCGTCAAGACGCGCCCAGCCGTCGTCAGCAAAGCCGATCTGGTCAAGCCAAGTGCCTTGACCACACCGGAACCGAGCTTCGATATCGGCGCACACACCCAGCCCATTCATCGACGTGCCGCCTTCATCGATTTTGAAACCACCTTGCCGATGACGCTGCCGACCGATTACCTGCTCGGCCATCATACCGAAATTCACGCCGGCGCCCTGTCCTACAGCGAATCGGTACCGGTACTGGAAGAAGCCGCGATTCTGTTCGCCAGCGGTCAAAACGACGTGGCTGAACAGATGCTCAGCGCCGCCGTACACCATCAACAACTCGGCAACGCCACCGAAATCGGCTGGCAAATGTTGTTTGACCTCTATCGCATCACCGGCAATCAGCATATGTTCGAGAGCTTGTCACTCGATTACGCCAACAAATTCGAAACTTCGCCGCCGTTGTGGCCGGAGTACCAAGCCAGCGGCGAAATGCAAGACGACATCGATGCCAGCGCGGCGATACCGAGCGTGATCTTTCCAGTCAAGTTAGACAGCAGCATCGTCAAGCTTTTGGAAAAGCTACAACTTACCGGTAGCAAGAGCCAGCAACTGCGCCTCGACTTTTCGCGCGTCAAACAAGTCGATCCGGTTGCTTGCGGCTTATTGCTGCGGATCTTAAGAAACTTCAAAAAGAGTAAGCACGACCTGATGCTCGTCGGGGCCCAGGATTTGGCAGAAAAAATCCGTAGCATCCTGCAAGTTGGCCGACGCGACGAAACCGAAGCACCATGGTTACTGCTGCTGGAAATTTTACAATTGCTGCATTTCGAACGCGCGTTCGAAGAAGCCAGCATGGATTACTGCATCACCTTCGAAGTCTCGCCGCCCTCGTTTGAAGCGCCACAGATGCAGGTCACCACCTCATTCCCTAGCCTCAGTGCAGAGCCGCAGTCGGCCCATGCTGACTGCTTCTTGATGCCAGCCAGCATAGAAGGCAAGCTCGACAGTCTGCTCGCGCGCCTGCTCGAACAAGCGGAGCACTACAACCCGCTGCGCCTCGATTGCTCGCGGCTGGAACGGGTGGAATTCGGTGCCTCGGCCGAATTGCTCAATGGTTTAGCACCGATTGCGGCACAAAGCGGTATGGTGATACAGTTCGAAGAAGTCAATTATTTGGTCATGATGCTGTTCAATGCGATGGGTTTGAAAAATATCGCCAGCATTACCCTGCGCAAGCATTGATCTCACCACCTGTTGCGCTGAAACTCTCCTTGTAATTCGACTGCCGCGCCCCAATTTCTTTCAACACGAGGGGCAAAGTGTGCTCTTCGCCGATCTGCCCCGGGCTACCCGCACCCGCGCAATCAGCCACCATATTGGAGTTTTTCATGGAACAATTTCACGGCACCACCATCTTGACGGTGCGACGCGGCAATATTGTCGCCCTCGGTGGTGATGGTCAAGTTACTCTTGGCAACATCATCATGAAGGGAACGGCGCGCAAAGTGCGCAAGCTGTATCACAATAAAGTGCTGGCCGGTTTTGCCGGCGGCACGGCCGACGCCTTCACGCTGATCGAACGATTCGAAGCGAAGTTAGAGAAACATCAAGGTCACCTGATGCGTGCATCGGTAGAGTTGGCCAAAGATTGGCGCACCGACCGCATGCTGCGCCGGCTAGAAGCCATGCTGCTGGTCGCCGACAAAGACAGTACTTTGGTAATCACCGGCAACGGCGATGTGCTGGAACCGAACCTTGGTATCGGTGCCATCGGTTCCGGTGGTACATTTGCGCAATCGGCCGCCATCGCTTTGTATGAAAATACCGATTTATCACCGATAGAGATCGTCAAAAAATCACTGACGATCGCCGGCGAATTATGTATTTACACCAATCTTTCTCACACCATAGAAACCTTGGAATAAGCGTTTGCCGCGCCGCGCGCGCCGCGTCAGCACCGTAAAGGAAATAATATGAACATGACACCAGAACAAATCGTCGCCGAACTCGACAAACACGTAGTCGGCCAGAGTAAGGCCAAGCGCGCCGTCGCCATCGCCTTGCGCAATCGCTGGCGCCGCCAGCAGGTGCAAGAACCGCTGCGCCACGAAATCACGCCGAAAAACATCCTCATGATCGGCCCGACCGGGGTGGGGAAAACCGAAATTGCGCGCCGGCTGGCAAAACTGGCCGATGCACCATTCATTAAAATTGAAGCCACCAAATTCACCGAAGTCGGTTATGTCGGCCGCGATGTCGACACCATCATCCGTGATCTGGTCGACATCGGCATCAAGCAAACCCGTGAAAGCGCTACCCGCCTGGTAAGAGAACGCGCCGTCGATGCCGCCGAAGAGCGTTTGCTCGACCTGCTGTTACCACCGGCGCGTGATTTCGGCATCCACCCGGACTCTGGCGAAACCGGCAGCAGCAGCGAAAATACCACCCGTCAAACCTTCCGCAAACGCCTGCGCGAAGGCGCGCTCGATGACAAGGAAGTCGAAATCGATGTTGCCGAAGCCGTGCCCCATATGGAAATCATGGCACCGCCAGGGATGGAAGAAATGACCGAGCAAATCAAGACCATGTTTTCCGGTCTTGGCAACGCCCGCAAAAAGTCGCGCAAATTACCGATCAGCGAGGCACGTAAGCTATTGATCGAAGAAGAGGCCGGCAAGCTGGTCAATGAAGAAGAATTGAAACAAGAAGCCTTGCGCAATGTTGAGCAAAACGGCATCGTCTTCCTCGACGAAATCGATAAAATCGCCTCGCGTTCCGATACCGGCGGGGCTGAAGTTTCACGCGCCGGCGTGCAGCGTGATTTACTGCCGCTGGTGGAAGGCACCACCGTCAATACCAAGTATGGCATGGTCAAGACCGATCACATTCTCTTCATCGCTTCCGGGGCTTTTCATTTGGCCAAGCCATCCGACCTGATCCCGGAACTGCAGGGACGCTTCCCGATCCGCGTCGAGCTCGAATCGCTGCTGATTGCCGATTTCGAACGCATCTTGACCGGCACTGACGCCTGCCTGACGCGGCAGTACCAAGCCTTATTGGCAACCGAAAATGTGCAGTTGGAATTCACCGACGAGGGCGTGGAACGCTTGGCCGGCATTGCTTATTCAGTCAATGAAACGACCGAAAACATCGGTGCGCGGCGCTTGTACACGGTGATGGAAAAACTGCTGGAAGAAATTTCTTTCGAAGCCCATCAACATGCCGGAAAAACCATCGTCATCGATGCCGACTATGTGAATGTGCGTTTGCAAGCCCTGTCGAGCGACGAAGATTTGTCGCGCTATATCTTGTAAACAGGAGCGTGCGGTGGACCGCCATTGCGCTTGCGTCAGTGGCTAGAGTGGCTAAAGCAGCTTCAGCCGCCCTCCGGCTTGGCATCACGCGCCAACAAGCGCGTGATCATGTCAGCGGCAGAAATACCGTCAAACAATACCGCCGCCACCGCCTCGGTGATCGGCATGTCGATGCCGTGGGCCCGCGCCAGTTCACGCACTGCGCGCGCGCACCGCACGCCTTCGGCGACATGGCCGAGTTCCGCCACGATCACGGCCAGCGATTTCCCTTCGGCCAACGCCAAACCGACACGCCGGTTACGTGACAAATCGCCGGTACAAGTAAGAATCAAATCGCCGATACCGGTCAAACCCATCATGGTTTCTGCCCGTCCACCGAGCGCCACCACTAGCCGGCTGATTTCTGCCAAGCCGCGGGTAATCAAGGCGGCTCGGGCATTCAAACCCAAGCCCAAGCCATCCGCCACCCCGGTAGCGATAGCCAGAATATTTTTAACCGCAGCACCAACTTCGACCCCGACCAAATCATCGCTGCTATACACGCGCATGCTATTGACATGCATGGCCTGCACCACCAATTGGCATAATTGTTCGGAAGTCGAGGCGATGGTCAGTGCGCACGGCAAACCGCGCGCGACTTCCTGAGCGAATGATGGCCCCAGCAAGGCCCCGGTACGTACCGTGGCGGGCAAAATTTGTTCGGCGATCTGATGCGGCAGCAATTGCGAGCCTTCTTCCAAGCCCTTGCACAACCAAACCACATTACACACGGCCGAGCCGGCCACTGCCGTCAAGGTCTCTCGCAAACCCGATACCGAAGTCGCGATCACCAGCAAACCCTGCTCACCAGCGGCATGCATGAGTGCAGCATCGAGCTCGGCACTGATCTGTAATTGTTCGGGAAACCTAAAGCCGGGCAAATACGCGTGGTTTTCACGCTGCGACTGCAATGCCGCCATAGCCAGCGAATTCCGCCCCCACAGCAGCACCTGATTTTTAGCCGTCAGTGCCAAAGCCACCGCCGTACCCCAAGCGCCAGCACCCAATACGCTGATGTTCATTCGAGTCCTTGCCCGCCCGCTGCGGGCGCAAAAATAAATTAATACCAACAAAATGCCAACAAAATAAAAAAGGACAGCAAGCTGTCCCTTTTCTACGCTGCGCCAGCAATTATAAGCCCCAGACCTCGCTGACTTTCAGATAACCAATCTGGCCATCGCGGTGTTTGACCTTGACCCAAGCGCCACTGGCCGGTTCGGCCATTTCAAACAAGACGTTTTTATCAGCGACCAGCAACAAAGTCGAGCTTTCATCGGCATTGCTGTAGAGTTTTGCCGTTGCCGCGCGCACAATCAGACTACGTCGTGTGATCAGATCTTTGGTTTCTACCCAACTGAGGTCGCCCGCCACATCGCGCACCTTACTCCAGGCACCCGAGCTGAATACCACCTCAACCGGCATGCCGCGCGGAGCGACATACAATTTCCCCCCCTTCGCCGATGGCGCGTCATACATCACCACCGCCGCGCTACCGATAGAACGAAATTCCAAACCTTGCGCGGATGCACTTATAGCCAGCACCATCGAACAGGCAAATCCCATCACACTGCGCATGCTTTTCTTTCAGCAAACGGCCGCTAGACCGCCTGCAGCAAAATTACTGAATCGTGGTCGGTGCTTCGACAGTTGTGCCGTCAGCAGCCGCTTTGGCTTGATCGGCAGCGATCTGCAAACGTTGAGCGTAAAATGCTTCAAAGTTAATTTCCGACAGATGGATAGGCGGAAAACCGGCACGAGTTATTGCATCGGCAACATTCGAGCGCAGGTAAGGATAGATAATGTTCGGGCAACCGATACCAAGCAAAGGATCCAGTTGGTCGTCCGGAATATTGCGCGCTTCAAAAATACCAGCTTGCTTACCTTCAACCAAAAAGGCCACTTTATCGCCAATTTTTGCCGTCACAGTTACTGTGACGGTCGATTCGAAAATACCGTCCGCCAGCTTGTCTGCGCCGACATCAACGGCCACTTCGATCGCAGGAGCTTGCTGTTCGAGGAAAATCGCTGGAGAATTTGGCTGCTCAAGCGACAAATCCTTCAAATAAACGCGTTGGATTTGAAATACGGGTTGCAGATTTTCATCAGACATGTGAGCTCTCTAAATTCTAAGGGTTAATATTGTTTTACAACAACGCAACGCCACAGATAAGGTCATTTCCTATCGTTTCAAGATCGCGTCCCACCATTGTAGCAACAAGATGGCGAAAACTGGCATTTGTTGCAAAAAACAAAACAAAATCCGGAAAAAATCGACTGTTAAGCTTCAGAATTGAGTAAAGCCTCGAGTTTACCGGCGCGATCGAGGGCTGACAGATCATCGAAGCCACCGACATGGGTCGCACCGATGTAAATCTGCGGCACCGTGCGTCGACCGGTTTTGCTCATCATCGTTTCACGCGCGACCGGATCGAGGTCGACCCGCACTTTTTCTATCTCTTCAACGCCTTTGGCTTTCAGCAAACGCTCTGCCATCGTGCAATACGGACAAACGGCGGTGCTGTACATCAGAACTGGGGCTTTCATAGGGTTTTTCTCCTGCTTACTTAACGATTGGCATGCCTTGGGTTTTCCAGGCGTCATTTCCACCTTCGAGACTGAAGGCTTGAGCAAAGCCGGCTTTGCTCAATACCGCTACGGCACTGGCAGAACGCACGCCAGTCGCACAAACGGTGATGACAACTGTACTTTTGGACTTTTCTATTTCTTTCAAGCGCTTATTGAGCTCGGCGAGCGGAATATTTTTGGCGTTAGGCAAATGCCCTGCAGCAAATTCTTCGGCATTGCGCACATCCAAAACCAAGGTTTTTCCCTGATTGATGTATTGCGTTGCCTGTAACTGCGAGAGCTTGGCACCGCGACGTTGCAGCAAAGGAAAGAGCAAAGCGCCACCGGAAATGAGGGCTATACCGAGCAGAAAAATATTATCAAGAATGAATTTCACAAGTTTCCAGTAGTAAAAATGGTTATCAGAAGCTCGTCATTATAAAATAGATGCTGATTGCACATATCACTTACCTACTTACCTTGACATTGACCATGTATAAAATCGTATTAATGCGCCACGGCGAATCCACTTGGAACCTCGATAATCGTTTCACCGGCTGGACCGATGTCGATTTGACCCCGAAGGGCGTGGCCGAAGCCAGCGCGGCCGGACAGTTACTCAAAGCAGCAGGTTTCAGCTTCGACTTGGCCTTCACCTCGGTACTCAAACGTGCCGTTCGCACCCTCTGGGGCACGCTCGACGAAATGGATTTGATGTGGCTGCCGATTGAGCACGATTGGCGCCTCAATGAGCGCCATTACGGCGCCCTGCAAGGTTTGAATAAAGCCGAAACCGCCGCCAAATACGGCGATGAGCAAGTATTAGTGTGGCGCAGAAGCTACGATACTCCGCCGCCAGCACTGAGCGCCGACGATGAGCGCGCTTCGTTCGATGATCCGCGCTATGCCAGCCTCGATCATGCGGCCATTCCCCTGACCGAATGTCTGAAGGATACCGTGGCCCGCGTCATGCCGGCTTGGGATGACAGCATCGCCCCGGCTATCCGTGCCGGCAAACGGATTTTAATCTCCGCCCATGGCAACAGCCTGCGCGCCTTGATTAAAATGCTCGACGGAATCAGCGATGAAGACATCGTCAACCTCAATATTCCTAACGGTCAACCGCTGGTCTATGAGCTCGATGCCGATCTCAAACCTATCCGTCACTACTACCTTGGCGACCAAGCTGCCATCGCCGCCTCGCTGGCAGCGGTAGCCAGCCAAGGCAAAGCCGTAAAGCCTTGATGGCAGCAGTCGTCCGCCTGCTCTGCCTCGGCTTCTTAGGCCTGTCCTTGACAGGCCCGGCGGCCGACGCGCTGGCCGCCAGCACGGCGCGTACCCAGCAAAAAGCCAAGGCCGAGAGCGCGCGCGCCGAATTGCAGCAGCAGCTCAAGGCACTGAAAACCGACATCAACAAAACCGAAAACGCCAAAGGCCACGCCAGCGATGCGTTGGCAGAGTCGGAGCAGGCAATTTCCGAAGCCAACCGCTCTTTACGCGACCTGCAGCAAGAACAACAGCAAACCGAAACCAAGTTGACGCAGTTACAACAGCAGCAAGAAGCCTTGCAAGCTCAGGTGGAGCGACAAAAAAATCGTTTGTCGACCTTCCTGCGCAGCCAGTACATACGCGGCGACAGTGACCGCATCAAACTGCTGCTCTCGGGTGACAACCCGAATCGCATCAACCGCGAGCTGCAATACATGGGGTACATCTCGCAAACGCAGGCCAAACTGATCGCCGGCTTGCGCACCAGTTTGGCCGCAGTGGAACAAAACACCCGCGCCGCACAAGATGCTAAAGACGATCTGAGCGACATCGCCGCAGAGCAGAACGACCACAAAGCCGCGCTCGAAGCACAAAAGAAAAAGCACGCCAGCTTGGTCAGCCAGTTATCCGATAAACTGTATGCACAAAAAAAACAAGCCGATAATTTACAAAAAGATGAACAAAGGCTCAGTAATCTGGTCTCACGTCTGGATCAACTGATTCAAGATCAAGCCAAAGCCGAGCAAGTCCGCGCAGAACAGGAAGAAAAACAGCGCCAAGAAAGAATCGCGGCAGCCAAAGCCGAACGCGCTAAACAAGCTGCGGCAGATAAAAAGTCCGGCAAAAAAACCAACCCGAATGCGATCGACGCCGACGAAGCCCCAAAACAAGCTAAAAGCGAAGCGCCACCAAGCGGCGAATTCGACAAACTCAAAGGCCAACTGCGCGCGCCTTTGAAGGGTGAAATTCTGGCCAAATTCGGCAGCAAACGTGGCGATGGGCCGACCTGGAAAGGTTTATTCATCAAAGCGGCCGAGGGCAGCGAAGTCAAAGCGATCGCCGCCGGCAAAGTGATCTTTGCCGATTGGTATAAAGGTTACGGAAATATGCTTATTATTGCTCACGGCGACCAATACATGAGCATTTACGGAAATAATCAGGCAGTATTGAAACATGTCGGCGACAGCGTCAAAGCTGGCGATACAATTGCCAATGCAGGTAACAGCGGCGGCAATGAAGAATCCGGTTTATACTTTGAAATCCGTCATCAAGGACGGGCATTTGATCCGCTTAATTGGATCGTCGTTAAATAGGCATTAGGTGAATCATGGGCAGTAAATTCAAGAATTTCGGCTTAATCGGCCTGGGCATGGTAGCCGGCGTGGCAGCATCGATGCAGTTTTCTGCGTTGGCCCAAAAAAGTGCCGGCAGCCCGCTGCCAGTAGAAGAGCTGCGCCAGTTGGCAGATGTCTTCGGTCTGATCAAATCAGATTATGTCGAACCGGTGGAAGATAAAAAGCTGTTGGAAGAAGCTATTACCGGCATGGTCGCCTCGCTCGATCCACATTCTGCCTACCTCGATAAAAAATCCTTCAAAGAACTTAAAGAAGGTACCCAAGGTAAATTCGTCGGCCTTGGCATCGAAGTCGGCATGGAAGACGGCTACGTCAAAATCATTTCGCCGATCGAAGATTCGCCGGCCTACCGCGCTGGCCTGAAACCCGGCGATCTGATCACCCGACTCGATTCGATACAGGTCAAGGGCTTGTCACTCGATGAAGCCGTTAAAAAAATGCGCGGCGAACCGAATACCAAGATCACCCTGACCATCGCCCGCAAAAATGAAGACAAGCCTATCGTCGTCACCATCACGCGCGAACTGATCAAACAGCAAAGCGTGAAAGCGAAGATCATCGAACCCGGCTATGCCTGGCTGAGAATCTCGCAGTTCCAAGAGCCGACTGTCGAAGACATGGCAAAAAAAATCCAGATGCTGTATGCCCAGGATCCATCGATCAAGGGCTTGGTGCTGGACTTGCGTAACGATCCGGGCGGCGTATTGCCGGGCGCTATCGGTGTGTCGGCCGCCTTTCTGCCGAAAGACGTCGCCGTGGTATCGACCAATGGCCAATTGCCGGACTCGAAAGCCACCTATTATGCCAAGCGCGAGTTTTACACCGGCCGCACCGTCAGCGACCCGTTGGCAAAACTGCCGGAAGCGATCAAAAACGTACCGATGGTGGTATTGATCAATACCGGTTCGGCCTCAGCCTCGGAAATCGTCGCCGGTGCCCTGCAAGATTACAAGCGCGCCACCATCATCGGCACCCAAAGTTTTGGCAAAGGATCGGTACAAACGATACGCCAGATTTCCGCTGATACCGCCGTCAAACTGACTACGGCACGCTATTACACACCGAATGGCCGCTCGATCCAAGCCAAAGGTATCGTACCCGATCTGAACGTCGAAGAAACTGCGGAAGGCGACGGCTTCAACAGCCTGCGCACCCGTGAAGCCGACTTGCAAAAACATTTGAGCAACGATAAGGAAGCCGAAACCGTGCGTCCTAAGGTGGACGAGCTCGAAGAAGAGCAACGCCTGATCGCCTTGGCCAAGAAAAGCAAGCCGCTCGAATACGGCAGCAAAGACGACTACCAGTTGACCCAAGCACTCAATCACCTCAAAGGCTTGCCAGTCAAGGTGACCGAAGCCAAAGATCTGAAAGATGGTAAAGAAAGTAAAAATGAGTCGGGTGCGGAGAAATCCGATAAAGACAGCAAATCCGAACTGAAGAAAAAATAAACCAAAGGCCGCGTCAGCGGCCTTTTTTACAACAACATGAACGACCAACAACTCTTACGTTACTCGCGCCACATTCTGCTCGACCAAATCGGCATCGAAGGTCAGCAGAAAATTTCGGTCGCCCGCGCACTCATCATCGGTGCCGGCGGACTCGGCTCGCCGGCCGCCTTGTACTTGGCCAGTGCCGGCGTCGGTCGCATCACCTTGGTCGACCACGACACGGTCGATCTGACCAATTTACAAAGACAAATTCTGCACACCACCGCCCGCATCGGCCAGCCCAAGGTCGAATCCGGCAAACACACGCTGCAACAAATTAACCCCGAGATCGATATCATCGCGCTGCAACAGCGCGCCGATGCCGCCGGCTTCGCCGACTTGGTAGCACAGGCCGACGTGGTACTCGATTGCAGCGATAACTTCGCGACCCGTCATGCCCTCAACGCCGCCTGCGTCACAGCTGGCGTACCATTGGTATCGGGGGCGGCAATCGGCTTTGATGCCCAGATCAGCGTGTTCGATCGGCGCCAAGCCGACGCCCCCTGTTATGCTTGCCTGTTTCCACCCGATCAAGTGTTTGAAGAAGTGCTGTGTTCGGCCATGGGCGTGTTCGCGCCACTGGTCGGCATCATCGGTGCCATGCAAGCGGCCGAAGCACTGAAACTGATTATGCAGATCGGCCGCTCGCTCAACGGTCGCCTGCTCATGCTCGATGCCCTCAGCATGGAATGGCACAGCATCAGCATTGCCGCCAATCCCGCTTGTCCGGTGTGCCACCGGCAGCCCTCACCTCTGAATGAAAACTGACGCATGTACACCCTCTATTACTCACCCGGCACTGCCAGCATGCTGGTCCATCTGGCCTTACTCGAAACTGGCGCAGCCCATCGCTTGGAATTAGTCGACTTTGCCAGCGGCCAGCAAAAACAAGCGCACTACCTGGCCATCAACCCGGCCGGCGTGGTACCGACCCTGATCGTCGATGGTGCGGCGCGGGTCGAATCAGCCGCCTTGCTGATGTTGTTAGCCGAGCGCCATCCACAGTCAGCGCTGGCACCGGCCAGCGGCAGCGCGCTGCACGAGGCCTGGCGCGAGTGGCTTATTTATCTATGCAATAACTTGCAACCGGCCTTTCGCCTGTGGTTTTATCCGAGCGATCTCGGCTACGCCAGCCATCCGGCGGAACTGAGCACGGCCTTGCAAGAGAAAATTGCCCGCATCTGGGAACACCTCGATCAACATCTGCGCACGCACGGCCCCTACTTGCTGGGTCAACAATTCTCCGGTGCCGACCTGATGCTCGCCATGCTCATGCGCTGGTCGCGCGCGATGCCACGCCCGGCCACCGACTGGCCGGCCTTACGCGGCTTGGCCGAGCTGGTCTGCGCCCGTCCGAGTTGGCACAGCATGCAGCAAACCGAAGCATTGAGCGCCTGGCCGGTCGCGGCATGAGCTTGATCACGTACCAAATCCTGCCACCCTTGCTACCGGAAATTTCGATTTCCGAATTCATCGGCGTGCGCTCGCTGCACTTGGCCTCGGATGCGATTCAAGGCTCGATGCGCATGGCCATGCCCGATCAGATCGAGCTCGAATACGTGCAACAGATGATGATGTGGTTGTTGTTTACCGATGACCCGCGCCACATCGCCCAGCTCGGCCTCGGTGCGGCGGCGCTGACCAAGTTTTGTTACCGCCAGTTTCCGCAAGCGCAGATCACGGCGATCGAACTCAATCCGCTGGTCATCAAAGCTTGCCACGAGCATTTCAAATTACCACCGAACGACACCCGTCTACAAGTGCTGTGCATGGATGCGCTGCAATTCGTCAATGAGCGCGCCCATCACGGCACGCTCGATGTCCTGCAGGTTGACCTGTACGACGCCAGCGCAGCAGCGCCAGCGCTGGGTGGCGCGGCGTTCTATCAAGCCTGTGCCGATTGTCTCAACGAACAGGGCATGCTGACGGTGAATTTATTCGGCGACCCGCAAAACTATGCCGCCACCTGCACCGCCCACCTCGAAGCCTTGGAAAACGCCTTCGACGCCGTGGTCTGGCTGCCGCTGGTGCATGATGCCAACACCGTCGCGATCGCCTTCAAACAAGCACCGGCCATCGACTTCGATGTCCTGTTTGCGCGCGCCGCTGAAATTCGCGCGCAAACCAAACTGCCGGCCGCGAAATGGGTGCAAGGTTTGCAAGAGTGGATGTGTGATACTCAGTGAGGCCTTGGGAAACGCGCCTTTAATCGCAGCGGAATTGACCGTTGCCGATGCGGCTGCACTGACTCAGGTACGCCGCGCAGCCAGACCCAGATAAGTTTCGATCACCCGCGCATCATCGGCCAAGTCGGCCGCTGGCCCTTCGAGTACGATGCTGCCGGTTTCCAGCACATAGGCGTAATCGGCCACCTGCAGGGCAGCCCGGGCATTTTGTTCGACCAATAAAATACCGACGCCACTGTCGCGCAGTTGTCGGATGATGTGAAAAATCTCTTTGACTATCAGCGGCGCCAAACCGAGGCTAGGTTCATCCAGCAGCAGCAAACGTGGTTTAGCCATCAGGGCGCGCCCCAGCGCCAACATTTGCCGCTCACCGCCAGACAAACTGCCAGCCAATTGGCTGCGCCGCTGGCGCAAACGTGGAAATAAGTCATACACCATGCCCAATTGATCGGCATAGTCGGGCAGGCCGGCGGCATAGCGGCAATAACTGCCGAGCAGCAGATTATCTTCCACCTTCATGCTCGAAAACAGTTCGCGCTTTTCCGGTACCAAAGACATACCGGCAGCAACGCGCCGCTCGATCGCCCAAGCCGAACAATCGTGGCCGTCATACTCAATCGATCCGCGCTGGCTGGCACCGATTGGCAAAGCCCCGGCCAAGGCATTGAGCAAACTCGATTTACCGGCACCGTTGGGACCAATCACAGTGACAATGCCAGCCGCAGGGACCACCACAGCTATGCCATGCAAGGCCGCGACTTTACCGTAACAAACTTCGATCTGCTCGGCTTGACAGAGTATCGGCTGCGCCATCACTCCAGCCCGCCGAGGTACGCGGCCAACACCGCCGGATCTTGCTGTACCTCGGCTGGCGTGCCTTGTGCGATTTTGCTACCGAATTCCATCACCACCAATTCGTCGCAAACATTCATGACAAAATCCATATCGTGTTCAACCAATAAAATACTCATGCCCGCGGCACGTAATTGACGCAGCACCGCAGCCAATTCCTGTTTCTCTTGATAGCGCAAACCGGCCGCCGGTTCATCTAACAGCAGCAGCAAGGGATCGCAGCATAAGGCGCGGGCAATTTCGACCAAGCGTTGCTGGCCCAGGGCCAGACTGCCGGCCGGCGCGTGCATCAGCTGCGCCAAACCGAGTCGTTGCAATTGCAGCTGTGCCGTCGCCAACAAGCGCTGTTCCATCGCCAAACCAGGTGCGGCAATGCTGAGACAGACTTCGATCAGGTCGTGGTGTTTGCCGCGTAAATGCGCGCCGATAGCAACGTTGTGCAGCACACTCATGTCCGCTTGCAGACGTACATGTTGAAAACTGCGGGCAATGCCGAGTGCCGCTATCGTGCGTGCCGGCAGCTTAGCCAGCGCGTGCCGCTGACCATCGCAATGAAAATACAGCGCGCCTTCAGTGGCCGGCAATACTCCGCTGATCACATTGAACATGGTCGATTTGCCAGCCCCATTGGGACCGATCAAACCAAGTATTTGTCCGGCCCGTAATTGAAACTGCATCTGATTGAGCGCGATTAAGCCACCGAAGCGTTTGCTGAGCTGATCAACTTCCAACAACAAACTGCCGGCCGCGGGCTGCGCACGCTGTGGCAGCGGTTGACACGCTGGCAGCGGTGCCGGCGGCGCTATACTGCCGCTAAGCCGCACTAATGCGGCAGCCAAATAAGGCCAGACGCCATCGCGCGCGGTTTGCAGTATCAGCACCAGCACGACACCGAAGACGATGATGTCAAAATTACCGCTACTGCCCAACACAGCCGGCAGCAGAGTTTGCAACTGATCTTTGAGCACGATCACCATGGCCGAACCGAGCAAGGCGCCCCATACATGGCCGGCACCACCGAGTACCGTCATGAACAGATACTCAATGCCGGCTTGCAGACCAAAAGGCGTAGGATTGACCGAGCGCTGTAAATGCGCATACAACCAGCCCGAGACACTGGCCAGCAGCGCGGCGATCACGAAGATGATCAACTTCAGATTGACGGTATGGACGCCCATGGCTTCGGCCATCAGCACACCGCCTTTGAGGGCGCGAATCGCGCGGCCCGAGCGCGAGGCTAATAAGCGGTGCAGCGCCAGCACCGCCAACAGCACGATGCACCAGATCAGCACGAACATGCGCCTTGGCGTATTGAGCAGCAGGCTGCCGAAGGCGATAGGCGGAATGCCGTTGATGCCATCGTATTTGCCGAGGAATTCAAAATTACCGAACAAGAAATACAAAGACAAACCCCAGGCGATGGTACCGAGCGGCAGATAATGGCCCGACAAGCGCATGCTGATCAAGCCCAGCGCGCTGGCACACAGTAGCGTCAGCAGCAAGCCCAAGGCCAAACCGGACCAAGGCGAACCGGCACCGGCGGTGCTGAGCCAAGCGCTGCTGTAGGCACCGATACCGACGAAGGCCGCTTGCCCGAATGAGGTCAATCCGCCTATCCCCGTCAACAACACCAAGCCGAGCGCGACGATGGCCGACAAGCCTATGTAATTGGCCAAGGTGATCCAGTATTCGCCGAGCGCTAATTGCGGCAGCAAACCGACTGCCAATACTGCTGATATTGCCAACACCGCAGCCGCCCGGCCACGCAAGATCTGGCGACTCATGCTTCATCCTCCTGGTCAAGCACGGTGCTGTGCAGCGAGCGCCACCACAATACCGGAATGATCAAGGCGAACACAATCACTTCTTTGTAAGCGCTGGCCCAAAACGAGGCATACGCCTCGAGCAAGCCGACCAACAGCGCGCCGGCCGCGGCCAAGGGATAGCTGACCAGCCCACCGACGATGGCACCGACAAAACCTTTCAGGCCGATCAGAAAACCGCTGTCGTAATACACCGTCGTCAGCGGCGAAATCAAGATGCCGCAGACGGTGCCAAGTGCACCGGCCATGGTAAACGCGCGCAAGCCGGCAGCGCGGGTGCCGATGCCGACCAATTGCGCGCCCAAGCGATTAACGGCCGTAGCACGCAAGGCTTTGCCGGCCAAAGTACGCTCGAAGTACACATAGAACAGCAGCATCAGCAGCAAGGCCGTCAGTACCACCACCAAGCTTTGCCCACCAATTTGCAAACCGGCGAAGTCGCAGCGCGCCTCGGAAAACGGCGTGGTGCGCGAACCTTCCGGACCGAACATGAGCAGGCCCAAGCCGGTCAAGGCCATATGCACGCCGACCGAGACGATTAACAACACCAGCGTACCGGCGCTGGCGAGCGGCTCGAATGCCAGCCGATACAACAGTGGGGCCAAGGGCGTGACGATGCCCAGCGTGAGCAAGGCTTGCAGCGCCAAGGGCCATTGCTGCAAATCGGTATGGCGCAGCGCCAGCGCGGCAATCGCCGGCAACAGCAGCAAGCTGCCGCAGCAGCGCAGCCACTGCCAGCAAGCGCGTCGCCAATCACGGCCACCGGCGCGCCACACGGTGCGCACTAACAGCAGGGTCTCGCGCAGCAGACACAGCGCGCCCAGCGCCAGCAATAAGTTCAACGTAGCCGGCACATGACCGGCTTGGATCGCCGCCAAACTGAGCGCACCAAAAGCGACAAATTCGCCTTGCGCAATAAAAATTACCCGTGTCACCGAAAATACCAGCACCAGAGCCAAGGCCAGCAGCACATACACAGCGCCATTGGTAATGCCATCCTGCGCCAGAATGGCAGCGATAGAAAAATCCATGAATTTGTCTCAGTTTGCCGAGGAACCGAGCTTCCAGCTGCCACCGACGATTTGCACCATCACGCGCGAACGCTGATCGAGACCGAGGTGGTCTGTGCTGTTCATATTGACGATGCCGTGCGAGGTCGCCAAGTTGCTGGTATTTTCGATTGCCGTGCGTAAGGCGGCGCGGAATTCTTTGCTGCCCGGTTGGGCTTTTTTCAACGCGGTCGGTAGCGCATTTTCCAGTAACAAGCCGGCATCCCAGGCATGACCGCCAAAAGTCGATACCGAGCCGACGCCATACACTTTTTCATACGCGGCGATATACTTCAGGGCCGATTTTTTGACCGGATTATCGTTCGGCAATTGGGCCGCCACCAGCATCGGGCCAGCCGGCAGCCAAGTGCCTTCGCAATCTTTGCCACAAACACGCAGAAAATCATTGTTGGCAACGCCGTGGGTTTGATAAATTTTGCCGCGGTAACCGCGCTCTTTGAGGGTTTTCTGCGGTAAGGCAGCCGGTGTGCCGGCACCGGCAATGAGCACGGCATCGGGGTTGACGGCCATGATCTTCAATACCTGACCAGTCACCGAGGTATCGGGACGGGCGAAGCGTTCATTGGCTAGCAGTTTAAGCTTGCGGCTTTCGGCCAAACGCGAAAACTCGCGGTACCAGCCCTCACCATACGCATCGTTGAAACCGATGAAAGCCACCGTGCGCACGCCGGCGTCGAGCATGTGACTGATAATGGCGGTCGACATATGGGTGTCGTTTTGCGGCGTTTTGAAAACCCAAAACCGCTTGGCATCAGCCGGCGCGATGATGGATACGGCGGCAGCCATGGAAATCATCGGCGTTTCGCTTTCCGCCGCAACATCGATCATCGCCAAGGAAGTTGGCGTGATGGTCGAGCCGATCAATAAATCGACCTTCTCTTCCGACACCAGCTTGCGCGCATTTTTGACCGCCGTGGTGCTGTCGGAAGCGTCATCGAGAATAATGTATTCGACTTTTTTTCCAGCGATTTCACGCGGCAGCAGCGCGAAAGTATTTTTTTCTGCAATCCCCAGCGAAGCCCCGGCACCGGTGGCCGAGACATTCACCCCGACCTTGATTTGGGCGGTGGCCGGAGCGAGCAAGAACAAACTCAGCGTAGCAGGAAGCAAGACGCGTACAAGGCGGGAATTCATCAGGGTGTCTCCTCAACGGATAAAATAACAATCCGGCGTGTCGCCGCCGGTAATCATTGAGTGTAACCGCGGACTTAGTCGGAGCACAACCGCCAATCAAGGCTGCGTCAGTTGCAACTGCACCGTAAATGGCCCACGCAAGGCATTGCACAGCATTAATTGTTCAGCCGTGAGCAAATCCTCACGCGTCAGCGATTGCTCGCGCAATTGATAGCGCGGATCGGCCAACAAGACCGCCCGCATCACCCCCGGTAACACGCCGTCAGACAGCGGCGGGGTCAACCAATGACCATCTTTTTTCAGCAAGACATTGCTGCGCCCGCCTTCGGTCAAGTGGCCGTGCTCATTGAAAAACAACATATCGAAAGCACCGAGTTCAATCGCGCGCTTCCAAGCTTGGTCGTATTCGGCACGCAGCGTGGTTTTATGCGCCAAAAATAATTCGCTGCTGCGCGTCGTACTCGCGGCCAGCAGCACCGTCGGCAGCGCGACCAAGGGACTCAACACCGCACTGTTGATACGCACAGCACCGCCAGCATCGAGCGCCAGCCGCAGCCGGCAATCGACGCCCGGCGGCAACGCGGCACAGGCCGCGCTCAAGGCGCGCGCGATCTGCAGTTCGTCAAACACAAAACCGAAATAAGTGGCCGACTGCCGCAAGCGCAGCAGATGCCGCCCTTGGTGGCGGCAGCCGTCGGCACGACTGGCAAGCAGGGTTTCAAACAATTCGAACGGTGCCGCCAGTCCGGTTAAGAAACCAGCCTTGAGCTGGCATTCGGCAAACTCCTCGGCCGCCACGCTGTCATGCACGATCCCCGCCCCTACCCCCATCTGGCCGCGGCGGACCGTGCAATCGGCCGCGGCAGCCTGTAACTGTAAGGTCCGGATCGGCACCGACAGACAAAAATCACCGGGATAAACAAGCGCGGCAGACTCGACTGGGGCGGGATCAAACCAGCCGATAGCGCCGGTATACAGACCGCGCGCCGCCGTTTCGAGCTGACGAATTATTTCCATGGTGCGGTGTTTCGGCGCACCGGTAATCGAACCGCAAGGAAATAAGGCCGTCATGATGTCGGCCAAACTCAAGCCCGCTTGTAATTGCGCTTCCACGGTCGAAGTCATTTGCAACACGCTGGAAAAAGCCTGCACCTCAAACAGTTGCGGCACCCGCACCGTGCCGGTGGCGGCGATACGGCCTAAATCGTTGCGCAGCAAATCGACGATCATCAGATTTTCTGCCCGGTTCTTGCTATCGGCCGCCAATGCTGCGGCGATCGCCACATTGTCTTCCTCATCGGCGGAAGCCGCTGCCGTCCCCTTCATCGGGCGCGCCTGTAATTGCCCGCCGTGCTGGCGTATGAATAATTCCGGCGACAAAGACAAGATGGCGCCACCATCGGGCAGCATGATCAAGGCCCCATAGGGTACCGGCTGCCGTGCGCGCAGCCGACTGTACAAGGCTGCTGGGCTGCCGTAGGCATCAAACTGCAAGCGATAGGTGTAATTAACTTGATAGCTGTCGCCGGCCTCTATATAAGCGTGAATCGCCCCAATGGCTTGCTCAAACGCGGCTTGATCGGTATCGGCATGCAGCCCAGCAATACCGGCCTGCAAGGGAAGCGCACCGGCAGCGCTGGCCAGCGCCGCACTGACTTGCTCCTGATTGAGTAAGAGACAATGACGAAATACCAAAATCTGTGAAACCGCCGGCTCTTCACGGGGGGCGATAGCCTGTAACTGTGCCCCGGTTTCGTAGCTCAGCAAACTGAGCCCATAATAATTTTGTTGCAATAGCGCTGACAACTTTTGCCACATCGGCAGCCACTCAGCGGCTGTGCGGCATTCCAACACCTGCACCAAGTCATAATACAGACGCGATTGCGCACCACTGTCGTGGGCATCATCGAGCAAAGCAAAGGCCTGACCCGAGCTCAATAGTCCGGGCGGTATCAGAGAAGAAAACGAAGTGGTGGTCACGGCGAGTACGTTCATAAGGGGGAGCGCTCAGTTTACTCGCAGATGGCGCAGCGCACATCCGATAAATCACAAAGGCTGCAGTTTTTTTCACAAAACAGGACAATATCAAGATCGCACGGTATATTCTTAATAATTGACCACGCGCAACATTCCTATGAATACCACTGATCGCAATTTGCCTTTAGCAAAAATTTTGTTGCGCCAGTACGCGCGTCAACTGGGGCTTGGCTGCGTGCTCGGTTTACTGCTTTGCGCATTGCTCACCGCGATCTGGACCGAGCAATTTTTCCTGCGCGCAATCCGCGCCAGCAGCGCCACTCTGGCCAACAATATCAGCGACAATTTGGCCAACGGCGATGTGCGCGGCATGCAAAATCTATTCTTCAATGCAGCGCGTGAGCAAGATTTATTCAGCGCCACACTGTATGATCGCCACGGCCTTGCCATTCTGGCCTGGGCCAACGGTGCACTGGTCGACACCGAGGCGATCTCTGATCGCAGCCTGATTGCCAAGCAGACATTGCAACTCAACAGCAATCACATCTGTACCGTCACACCGGTGAGCGGCCAGGCCGGTTTGCTCGGTAATTTGAAGGTAGACTACAATGCTTGGCCACTGTACTGGCAGATGCTGCTCTTATTACTGAGCAATGCCGCTGCCTTCCTGTTAGCCGGCTGCTGCAGCGTTGCATTATTTTTTCGACAGCAACTGCGTACCCTACAGCCTTTGCAACTGCTCACACAACAAGCCCAGCTGGTACTCGATACCGGCGACTACAGCTTGCGCGTGCAGGAAGCGCCCGGTTTTGCCAATCTGGGTGGCAGTTTCAATGCCATTATTGCGCGTATGGAAAGCTGGGAAAATAATGCTCACAGTGCCAGCCAGCAGCGTCGTGCGGCAGAAGAGCGCATCCACGTGCTGGACAATCACGATAGTCTGACCAAATTACCGAACCGCCATTATTTTCATAAATTAATCACCAATAGCATCGAAGATGCACTCGGAAACCACCAACACTTGTGTTTGATGTTTCTCGATCTCGATCACTTCAAGCTGTTGAGCGAGCGACTCGGTTATGATGCCTGCGATCAGGTTTTACTCATCGTCGCGGAACGTTGCCAAGCCTTGTTATCGCCGGGAGATACACTGTGCCGTGTCGATGCCGATGAGTTTGCCTTGGTATTCCCACAGCAAAAAAACTTGGAAAGTGTGCGGCAACTGGCCGATCAGATCCTCCACGCGATGCAAGCGCCGATGCTGCTCAAGGGCGGCAGTTGCCAAGTCAGTGCCAGCATAGGCATCGCCTGTTGCCCGCTGCATGCACTTGAACAGCGTCTGTTCTTGCGCAACGCCGATCTGGCCCTGCAGAACGCCAAAGCGGCCGGGCGCAATACTTGGCGGCTGTATGATCCCAATCAGACCAACGATCCCGATCTGTCGGTATGAGTCTGGCTCAGTAAGTCCAGCCGCAGCGCCGATACAACAAGCCGAGTACAAACAAAGGGCCGACCAGCAAGAAACGCAGATCATCGAAAAATGAGGGTTTTTTGCCTTCGATATGATGGCCGATGAATTGTCCTATCCAAGCCAGCACGAACACGAGCAAGGCGATCTGCCAAATTCGCCCGGCCGGCAACAGCGGTAACAGTGCCAGCATCAAGCTAGCCATCAGCAACATGCCCAATGCCAAACGCGGCGCGAGAAAGAAATAATAAATCAAACTGGTCATCACGGCCGCGGCGGCAGCCAAGGGATGGGCCGACCACACCAGCGCAAGCAAGGCAAATACGATTGCCGGCACACAAATGCAATGAATGATTTCATTGACCGGATGGAGGTGGCTTTCGGCGTAACGGCTCAACAACACATCGATCTGACGCCGCCGCACGCCGCTGGCATACTGCACTGGGGATGGTTCCATTTTGTCTCCTGAGCGACAGTCGGCCGCCTCGTCAGGCAAAGAGAGGTAGCGGCTGTCTGATTTTTATGATGCGACGCCCGCCTTCGTTGAAGCGGATCGTCCTATCATACACTGCTCTGGATAACAAAAAGCAAGGAACTCAGCGCAATAACATCGCCATTTGTGCTGTAGCGTGTTCGGTCGGCAGCTGTTTAAACCCGGTTTTAGCAAACCGCAGCCAGCGGCCGTAGACAAAACTGCACAGCATGGCCGCACGCACGCTCGCTTCTGTTTCGACGCTGTGGCCCTGAGCGGCGGCCATACGTAAGGATTGGCGCAAAGCCAGTTCCAAACGTTCGGCAAATTGGTTCATCCGCAGTTGCAAACGCTCATCTTCATTCACCAACACATCGCCAATCAAAACCCGCGTCATGCCGGGGTTGCGCTCGGCAAAATTCAACAGCATGTGAACAATCGCCTGCGTCTGTAAGACGCCGTCGTCTTGCTGTTCACTGATTTGATTGATCAAGCCGAACACCGAGGTTTCGATGAAATCGATCAAGCCTTCGAACATTTGCGCTTTGCTGGCGAAATGGCGGTACAAGGCGGCTTCCGAGACACTGACGCGCGCGGCCAGCGCTGCGGTAGTGATTTTTTCGCTTTTCGGGTTTTCCAGCATTGCTGCCAGCGCCTGGAGTATTTGTAATTTGCGCTCGCCGGGTTTGGTACTAGCCATGTTTTGTTTGATTCACTGGTAAAAGTTTGCCACGCACCTGAAGGATGCAAATAGATGTTTCTTTAATGCAATTCCGTCTGAGGCCGGCGAATTGTCGATTTTATGTGAAAGTATGTGTGGATGTGAAGCAATATTGTAAATATCCACAGAACAACTTAATGGATCGTCGCAAGCGACGATGGAAAAGACTCTGGAAGGGGTCTGCATCCCCTCCCATCGCGTCGC
>NZ_JASJVS010000063.1:0-21570 GCF_035019605.1 Undibacterium sp. 5I2
AGCGACCCGATGGGAGGGGATGCAAACCCCTTCCAGAGGCTTTTCCATCGTCGCTTGCGACGATCCATTTAGTTGTTGAAATCCATCACTATTTTGGTATCACTGCTTGTCTCGGTTTCTTTCGCTTAGGCGCAGACGCAGTGTCGGACCGATGTCACCGGTACCGTCCACTGCAACGACAATGAAGGGAATATGACCACTGGAAGCAAAGATGCCACTGGTACCGTTCACTGGTCTGCTGCCGGCTTGCCCATATGAAGGTGACGACGTAATTTGCAAAAATGCATGGAAAATGTATTGCTGATTAGACCCATTTTGGTGTGCTCAAAAGAAACACCCACACACATACCATCTTCAGCTTGTATTTGCGCTTGACCGAATGTAATCATTCGATTACAGTTCAAACATGACCTACACTGTAAAACGCCTCGAATAATTCTCCGACTGGCTCAAGGGCCTAAAGGATGGACTGGCAAAGTCTTTGGAGGATTGAACCATGACCAAGAAAATCAAAATTTCCGAACTCCCCGAGTTCGATGCAGCCGAGTATCTGAACAGTGAAGAAGATGTCGCGGCGTACCTCACTACCGTTCTTGAAGAGAACGACCCAGCACTACTGGCGGCCGCGCTCGGCGATATTGCCCGCTCGCGGGGTATGACGCAGGTTGCGAAGGATTCCGGTATCACTCGGGAAGCCCTGTACAAAGCCCTTCGGCCAGGCAGTGAACCGCGTTTCGATACAGTCAGCCGTGTCTGTGCGGCGCTCGGCGTGCGTTTGGTGGCACAAGCTATACATGCCTGATGATGGACGATAACGACTCGCGCCATTTGCAATTAATTCGAGCACGCCGTCATGAAATGTCGCCTTGCACGAGCATCGCATCGTCGGCTATGCCGATTTACAAGACGACGGTTACATCGACCATTTCTTTGTTTTCGGCGAGCATGCGCGCACCGGCATCACGGCTTCGAGCTGATTGAACAGCGCCAAGCAAGGTGCGGCGGCGTCGTTTTGCCGAATGCCTTGATGCGCAAATGTTTAGCGCCGGTCGCTGTCGACTATTGCTGAAATAAAAAAATTTCCTCGCCACTGATCCGCTCAGCGCAGCGAGCGGCTACATCGGCATTTTCTTCGCACTGCGGCGCACGGTCGGCACAAAATCAAACGCCATACGCAGCGGTGTGTTGCTGCTGCCGAGCGTAAGGACCTGACTCAGCGGCGGCTTGATACTGCCCATATTCGGGTGCCACGCTTCAATCTTATATTGCGCGTCCGGCAGATGATCGAGCGTTACGGCACCACTTTCATCTGACTTGGCAAAATACGGCGTTTCCAGCACCAAAACATAGGCGCGCATCCAATTGTGCAGCAGGCAATACACCACCACCAAACCTGGCCGGTCGAATAAAATCGGCGGTGGCGTCACGCCACGCTCGTAGGTTTTGATTTCAAATTCCTTGGTCGGTGAAAACGATTTGACATGATGTTCCATCTTGTCATAGTTGGGAAACGTCACCTGCGTTCCCACTCGCACCGCCGTCACATATGGCGCAAACTGCATGTCACTCTGGCTGATCACCGCCGCTGCGGTTTTTACCGTTGCCGGCAGCGGACCATGCAGTGGCGTGGCCGATACCACCACATCGCTCATCGGCATACCGTTTTTATCGACCACATTGACCGTCAAACCAGCCGCCGTGGCCGCACCCGCAGCGCACAGCGCCAGACTCAGCAAGGCGGCATGCGCCAAGTAGTTACGGATAGAAAAAAATTGCATGGTGGCGCGCCTCATTTGCTGACTATCACACGTTGCATCGGTGCTAGTTTGGCGAGCAATTTATTTTGATTGGCGGAAGTAATGTCATGTTTATCCATTGCCGTTTGCAAATCTTCAGCCAGCGCATTGAATTGCGCATTGCTGATTTTCATCTCGCTATGGGTGTCGCTCATATTCTTGCCGCTGTAATGACAAGGGCCGCCGCTGAGTTCACAGAATTGTTCGGTCAACATCAAACCGAGACGCTCCATATCGGCATCGACAAAGGCGGCGCTGATGCGCGGATCGGCTACCAGCAGCGGTAAAAAATCATGAATGATGGCGGCAATGCCAGCGCGCTCGCCCAGACCGCGGTATAAGGGCGCAGTGGCATCGTTGTCGGCATACGCCGGTGCTTGACTCAACATCATGGCTGCACTGCAAGCCAATAACACGCTGGCTTTAAAAAAATTTTTCATCGGATTACTTTCAAAAAAAGAGGAAACAGCAGGGCGCTCAGAAGCCGGCTTGTAACGACAAATAGGCACCGCGTTGGTTTTTTGGATTGAATATCGTCACATCGCCGAGCTGGGCATAGGCCAGCGTTACCGACAGGTTTTTGCTCGGAAACCAGGCGACGAACACATCTTGGTAATCCTTCTCATGATCGACACTGAGATTGCGCGGCTTCATGCGGTACTCCATCCCGACTACCAACTTGCGGTTGATCAAATAGGCGAGTGATACTTCCGGCAAGGCTTGATAATGATCATGCACATCGCCGCCGAAACCGAGCAAGCCCATCTGATTCGCCTTACTCATGCGTACCGTTGCATTGAGCAGCAAACTCTGATCGAGCAAAATCTTGGTCGCCGCCACGTAGTAATCGACCCCATGATCATCCTTGGCACCGAGCTGCTTGACATTATTTACACCAAGCGCCGCCAGCCCGGCGACGGCATGGTCGCGTTTGTACAGTGCACCAACGGCAATCTGCGGCAGCCAACTGTCTTGCGCATACACGGCATCGCCGGCCAGCTTGAGCTTGATGCCGACGATATCCTGTCTTAACTTGAGCGCATTGAGCGGTGCCATACTGCCGCTGAACTCTTGACTCGCCAAGGACACTTCCACGCGGTCGGCCACCCCGATTGCCACCCCATAGGCATTGAGGGTGTAATCCTGCGTTGCCAAGCGTGTGACAAACCCATTGGCACCGTAACTATCACGGCTGCCATAACCGCTGATCAGCGCCCATGGCGTGATACCACCGCCGCCAGCCCCTTCCACGCTGCTCACGCCACCGGTGGCGCTGAGCTTGCCCATATCGGGCGCGGCCAGGGTATCGGCCATGGCAGCCGGTGCCACCAGCGCAGCCAAGCTGGCCGTCAACAGTGCGGCGCAGTGAAACGATCGTATGGTTGGCATAAATTTTTCCTTGTTAAGGCGGTGTTGAGCCTGCTGTAGGCGATAGAAAACGAAAGATTTATATGCTTGTACGCAAGGAATCCACGATCGGATTCACGAAAATACAAAAAAGAAAGTAAATTTCTTTTCTGTTTGATTCATGGCACAAGCGCCCCGAAATCACGCCGAAAGCGCGCTACAATTTGCCCATATACAACCACACTCTGTACGGAGCCGCCTTTGAATCCGACCGTCGTCGATGCCATCCAACTGCAGCAATGGCTGGCCGCCACTGCCAGAAAAGACCAGCAAGCCTTTCAAGCCCTGTATGCGGCCACCTCAGCGAAACTGTTTGGCTTCGCGCTGCGTATAGTCAATAAGCGCGAGTTAGCGGAAGAGGTTTTGCAAGAAGCCTATGTCAACATTTGGAACCATGCCGGCAACTACCAAGCCAGTCTGGCCGCCCCCTTGACTTGGATGATCAGCATTCTGCGCAATCGCGCTATTGACCAACTGCGACGCCTGCATCACGACGTCGAAATCGATGGAGACGACTTTGCCATGCAATTCATAGAAGCAATCGAACAGCCGGGCGGCACGCCGCTGCAGCAACTGGAAATGAGCCAAGACGCCAATGCCTTAGCCGCCTGCATGGCCAGGCTGGAGCGCGCCCACCGGCAAGCGATGGCGCTGGCGTATTTTCATGATCTGTCACATTCCGAAGTAGCGACGCAATTGAGTCTGCCGATCGGCACGGTCAAAACCTGGCTACGCCGCGGCATCGACAAACTGCGCCTGTGCCTGCGTCCGGAGGCCACACAATGAGCCGCGCCGCCTTGATGCGCAATCTGCGCTTGCAACACCAATTGGCCGCTGCGTACGTGCTCGGCACCTTGCGCGGCGGCGCGCGGCGGCGCTTTTCCGATTATTTACAACAAGAAGTCAGCCTGCGCGACTTGGTACGGCGTTGGGAAGCGCACTTGCTGCCGATGGCAGAATTTGCCCCGGCCGTCGCACCGCCGCCGCAGGTCTGGGAAAAATTGCGTGAACGAATACACGGCCCAAGGATCGCAGCAGCAAGCCCGGATCGCTGGCGCTTCTGGCGCGAACTGCGTAGCGACCTGGCCTTCTGGCGCGGCCTCGGCCTGGTTTCCACCAGTGCCGCGCTGATCATGCTCACTTTGCTGAGCGCAAAATTCGCCCCGCCGGACGCCGCACCAAGCCCCGGCCAATACGTGGCCAGCCTGACCAATGCCCAAGCGCAAACGGTCGCCCTCATCACCGGCGACCGTCAGCGTGCTCAGTTGGTAGTGCGCTTGATCAATGCGCCAGCCGTGCGCGCCGACCAAAGCCTGCAACTGTGGGCCATCTCCAAAACCGGCAAGGTGCAATCGCTTGGCTTGTTGGCTGCCGGCGCGGCCGCCACCTTGGCGATGCCGGAATCGATGCGCGCGGAGGAACCAGCGGTGCTGGCGATTTCACTCGAAGCCAAGGGTGGTTCGGCCAATCCACAACAACCGAGCGGACCGATACTCTACAAAGGCGACTGGGTCGTACTCTGATGCCTTACCAACGGGTGAGACCGAAACAACGGTAAAATGGCGCATGTCTTCCAAACCAAATCTCACCCCTTATTTAGGTGGCTACTCAGAAAGCTTACGCGAACAAATCGGCCGCAGCATCAGCGACGGCAAATTGGGCGCGCATTTTTTGGCCAAATACCCGGCCCTGCATCAGGTGCGCAACGAGCGCGCGCTGCAAGTCTATGTCGCCGACTTGAAAAACAGCCACTTGCGCAGCGCGCCACCACTCTCCAAGGTTTGCTACGACAATCAGATTCACGTGATTCGCAACGCCCTCGGTACCCACACCACGATCTCGCGCGTGCAGGGCCTGAAGCTGAAAACCAAACGAGAAATCCGCATCGCCACCATGTTTCGCAGCATGCCCGAAGCCTTTCTCAAAATGATCGTCGTGCACGAACTCGCGCACATGCGCATCAGTGAGCACGACAAAGCCTTCTACCAATTGTGTTGCCACATGGAGCCGGCTTACCACCAATACGAATTTGACTTGCGCGCTTACTTATCGTGGCGCGCTGCCGGCGGGGCCGACCCGTGGCAGCCGCTTACGTCTGAAGACGCGCAGATTAAAGCGTAGACAACTGAGCAGTCAGCCAGTGATAGCGAATATGTTCCTGTTCCAGCCGCAAACCGGGCCGCAGGCGGTTGTCGCGCAAATCATCATAGAGGGCCGCTTCAGCCGGCGTCAGTAAGCCTAATTCGGCACGCACCGGTTTCTCTTCGTGGCCCCAAAACGCCACGTGTTCATGCAGCGTCGCCTGATCCATCAACAACGACTCCACATGCCTGAAATGCAGACGTAATTGATTCAAGATGGCAAAACCGTGGGTATCAAGATCACCCCAGTAATAAATTTGGCAATCATGCAACCATTGGCTGCGCGCCAAAGCATCCCAGCCGTATCCGGCACCAAAAATCACCATGCTGTTTTGCATCTCTGGAAACGCTAAAAAATTAATCTCGTTTTCGGTAATGAAGACACGTTTGAGTGGCAGATCGAGGCGACTGAAGCTAGTGGCATCGAGCGTCAAATCGGCGCAGGCCAGGGCAGGGCTAGGCAGCAATGCCGGATCGAGCAGGCGGCAGCGGATGCGCAGCGGCTTATCGCGAAAACCAAAGCGCGCGGCAAACTGTGCCGTGCCGGTTTTACTCTGATCGATGGCCGCGGCCGGCAGGGCCAAATCGAGTAATTGCGTCAATACGGCGCGGTGGTTTTCGATGAATTTCGTCGCTACGCCGGGCAAATCAACCTGACGCACATACATGCCGGGGCGCGGATGTTGCTCCAGCCAATCTACCACGGCGAGCAACTGCGGCCACTCGGTCGCCAGTTCCAGCGCTTGCAAGGGATATTTTTCCAACCATGGCAGCAACACTGGCCGCACTTGCCGCGTCTGCGCCACCAAACTGGCAAAGCGCTCCCACTGCGTTTGCTTACCTAAGCAGCGCAAGGCTTGCGCCTGCGAATCAAAGCACACCGCCTGCGGCAACCGTTGACTGCCCTGTACCCGGTGCGCCACTTCCTGCCACTCGATACGCCACACCGATTCCGCCGCCAATGCCGTCGCCCATGCCCGCACCGCTTCAAAGCGATGCGTGATATCGGCCGTGTTCGGTGTACTGAGCGCCACGCGTAGCGGGAAGCGCGAGCGCCCGTGTACCGCTTCGCGTAACAATTCACCGCGTTGCCACAAACGCTGCAACTGCGCCTTCACCTCGACCACGCTATCCCAGCTCATTGCGCCGCCAAGCTTTTCTGTACGCGGTATTCCTCTATCGATAAATTCCGCAACTTCGAGGCCCGTCCGCCTTCATTATGTACAAAACCCACATGCGCCACATAGGGCTCGATGATATGAATTTTTTGTAAAGGCGTGACGATCAGTAACTGCAAATTCAATTGCCGAAACAATTGCAAACCATATTGGGCCGACTCATCCGAACCGCGCCCGAATGCTTCATCAATCACCACAAAGCGGAACGAACGCGAACGCACCGCGCCCCATTCCAGTCCGAATTGATAAGCCAAACTGGCGGCCAAAATGGTGTAAGCAAGTTTCTCTTTCTGGCCGCCCGATTTGCCGCCGGAATCAGAATAATGTTCATGTTCGCTATGGTCGGCACGCCAGCGTTCGCTGGCGGCAAACAAAAACCAATTGCGCACATCGCTGACCTTGGCCGTCCAGCGTCGATCTTGCTCCGATAAACCCTCGCGACCACGAAAGCGATCGATGACATTCTTCACTTGCAAAAATTTACTCTCAGAATATTGCGCCTCATCAGAGCCGCTGATACCGCCCTCTGTACAAGCGCGCAACTCCTGCTGAAAATCGCGAATTTCCGCATCCGGGCTGACTTGTGAATCGAGCACGATGTAACGTCCCGGGTTGTAATCGATCTCACCGAGTGAGCGATTGATATGGGCAATTTTCTCTTTGATCGTTTCCCGCTCACGCGCAAGCTGGGCATTGAAATTCGCGATCTCATTGATCGTATTGACATTCAGTAATTCTTTGAAGCGCGCCACAAAGCGCGGCAAATTATCGCGCTGCAATTGACTGAGCAACTTCTCATATTCGAACAAGGCATCAACGCTGGCGTCGATCTCCGCACTCTCGAGCTTGAACGCTTCTTTAAAGGCCGCCATGGCCTTAATAATTTTCTCGCTGACGCGCTTGATTTTTTGATCTTCCGCATCGATTTTAGTTTGCAAGAAGCTACGTATATCTTGCTCACGCGGATCGCATGATGCCACCGTCAACACCTGTTCGCCCAAGGCTTCTTCTTGTATTCGCGCCAGCAGGGCGGCACCTGCAGCATCGACCACCGCATTTTGCAGCAAGCCCTGACACTGCAAGCGCAACACTTGCGCATCGCTCAAGCGTTGCTCCAGCTTACCTTGCTGCTTTCCCACTTCTTGCCAACTCAGTTCGCTACGCGCCAGTGCTTGTCGCGCCAGCTCCAACGAGGCAGTGAGTTGCTTGAGCGTATCAGATGCCGCTTCCAATTGTGCATACGTATCTTGTAGTTTAGCAATCTCGCTGGCCACGCTGCCCCAATCGAGTTCGTCAAAATCACTGAACTCTTCCAAGCGCGTCAAGGCATCGATACGCAGCGCGAGTTCTCGGCGTTCCTGCTCGATGCTGCCGATTCGGCTGCCGAGCTCGCCCAAACGCGTTTCCAACTGCGTGCGCGTGGCTGTGAGGGCCGCGATTTTGGCTGCATTACTCCAACCGAGCACGTAGCGGCTGCGGTCATCGATACGGTGGCGATCATCTTTCTCATGCCGACCGGAAGGGTCTTTCAATTGGCCACTGCGCGTCACCGCCCGGGTTTCGCGCCGAAATTGTTCTTGCGTATCGCAACAGGCGACATCGAAACGGTGCGCCAGTTCACGCTCTAACCAATCGTAGTGGGGCGAGTCCGGCTTGATGGCAAGCTTACGTGCCAGTGAATGACGATGCAATTCCGGTAAGGCTGCGTTTTTCCGTGCACGCACATGAAAATACACCAGCCGACCGCGCAAATGCGCTTGATCTACCCAAGCCGCCACCGCCGCATAATGTGCATCGGGCACCAGCAAGGCCAAGCCCATATTACGCAGCAGACGCTCGGCCGCCCCCTCCCAATCACGTTCCTCATCGCGCACCTGGATCAGTTCGCCGGCAAACGGCATGGCCGTTTCATCAATGGCCAAGGCAGCGCACAGAGCCGAACGAATCAGGATTTGTTGATCATCAATATTACTGCGCCGGCGTTTCAAACTATCGATTTCTACCGTCATCCGCGCATGCTCGGCCCGCCCTTGCGTGAGCGCGACCGCATGCTCGGTCAAAGCATTTTGCAAATCTGCATCACGGCCGGCGGCTTCCTCACGCCAAGCATGAAACTGCCGACCTTGCGCCGGAAAACCTTCGCGCTCCGGCACGACTGTTTGCCCCAGTACCTTAACCAAGCTGAGGTAGCGCTGCGCCTTCAGCGCCCTTTGATCGCGCAGCACCGCCTTATTCTGCATTTGCGCGCGCAACTGTTCCAAGCGGTCGCCACCGTTATGGTTGATCGCCTGTTTCAATTCATCGACTTGCTGGCTCTGCTCGTTGCGTTGGATCTCCAAGGCGTGCAGGCGCGCTGCCGCGAGCCGTAAATCTTGCTGCAAGGAAGTAATTCCTTGCTCGAGTAATTGTAACTTCAAGCCAGCAAAATACGGCCGCAACTGCTCGCGACACAGGCGCAAGCCTTCCACCGTCGCCACCAATTCGGCATGGCGCTGGCCGTCCGCCACCAAGGGCGACAATAAATCGACTTGCTTTTGTGCTTTTTCTACTGCCTGATGGGCGCGCGTGAGATCATCGAAGTGCGTAATCAAGGCCGCAATCCGTGGTGCGACATCGAAGGGCTCGAGCATATGGCTGCGCACAAAATCAGTCAGATTACCGATCGATTTCATCGACACCGTTTGATGGAATAATTCCAAGGCTTGATCATTCTCGATCCCGAAGCGACGACGAAACCAGGCCGCATACGGCGGAAAGCTATCGTGCACCTCAGCACCGACGGCGCGCATTTTTTTGCGTAACTGCACAATCTCCGTACCAAAATGCGAAAAATGCTCAGCGATCGACAAATCCCGCTCGACCGTCACAAAAAAACGTGCCGGCTGCCCCTGCATATCTTTCATCCAAAACACTTGTGCCAGACTCACGGTCTGGTCATAGCCAGCATTATGGAACACCCCCAAGAGCACCGAATAACTGTGATGATCGCGCAAGGACACCGGTTTCGAGGCCCCGGTAACCTCATTGCGTTCTGCTTTGTAGTGGCCCAACACATACGAACGCAAGGAACGCTCTTTGTTATCGGCACCAGCCGCCTTGTTATACGCAATCCGGTTGGCCGGCACCAACAAGGTGGTAATCGCATCGACCAAGGTCGATTTACCCGAACCGATGTCGCCGGTAAGCAAACCGTTTCGACCATCGAGTTGCAAGCTCCACACCTTGCTATCAAACGTACCCCAATTCAACACTTCCAGCCGGCTCAGCCGAAAACCCGACAGCGCATCATCGTCTTCAAAATTAAAATCTTGCGAAACTTGCTCACTCATCCGTCTTGCTCCCGGTTCCCGCCAACTGGGTTCGGTACTGCGCCAAGCGCGCATCGAATTCCGCCAGCCATTGCGCATCAACAAATGCTTTCAATAAACGCCGTACCTCATAACTTGGCTCACTGCCAGCCACGGCTTTGAGCTTATGCAAAAACCCCAGATCCACCACCTTGTTGATGATGGCCTCGATCTGATCAATCAGCCTGGCCTCGTTCGGCCCCTCGGGCAAAAAAATACGTAACAATTCCACGATCTCGGCGCGGCTTTGCACCAGCCGCGTATCGCCGCCGCCAGCATCAAACTCGGCCAATTTCTTGCGCAACAAAGCCAGCAACAAACTGACTGGAAACGACAAAGGCCGGCGTGCCACCAGCCGCGGCAAACGTGGTGCCGGATCATCATCGCTGGGCTCGGGCCGGCTTTTCAGGAAGGCATAACCCTCGGCCTCATCCAAGACCAATTCGAGGTTGAGTACCGTCACATAATCACGTACCCGTGTTTGCAACTGCAGCAGGCTGGCCCACATGCGCTCGTCGCCTTCGCGGTACAGCACACCCTTGAGTAAATTGATCAGCAGGGCAGACAAATTCGGTATTGCCACTGCTGCCGCTGTTTCATAGCTTGCATCCATACTGACAGACATCCCGGTTAAGTAGATTGGCGCATAAATATTACCCGTGGCAGCTGCGCGCGCCGCTGCACCACGCTGCCATCAGCCGCCTGCGCTTGCCAACTGATGGTCTCTTGAATTTCTTCATCCATCACACTGCTGAAACTATCGCTACCGATTTGCAAGTAAGCAACCAATTCCGCTAAGCCATGTTGCAAAGCTTGGGTAGCAATCAAGTCACGCAAGCTCACCTGCGCCTGCTCTTGCAAAGTATGGCGTATGTGGCGCGTCAACCTGGCCTTATCCACCACCACCTGATCGAACAAAGCCAGTGCATCGATCTCTTCCTCACCGGCTTGCACCAGCAAATCGCTGATACGCGGTTTAATTGCCGGCGTAAACATCGGCCGCTCCATCGGCAGCTCAATATCCGCACCCGGCTCATCGATCTCCATCAAACTCATCGTTGGAGGCGTAGCCCGCAAGGCCAAGACCTGAGCCTCAATATGATGCAAAATATCCATAATGCGCCGGTTTTCCAGCCAAGCCTGATCATCCAAAAAACGCCGCAATTGCTGTGACAACAAAGCCACCGTGCGTTGCGTATATTCACCGGCCTCCATCCAATCGTAATGCACGCGGCGCATCCGTGCATCGGGCTGCAAGGCGTTTACCGCCGGCAAAGCCAACACCTGATCGAGCAAACGGGTCAACTCTTCTTGCCGGCTGCCAGACAGTAAAAAATCCCAAAAAGCACGAAAACTCTTACCCTGATCGCTATCGGCAATCAAATCTCGTTCGCCCATAATTTCTTCCAGCAGCGCACCTTTACTGCCATCCCATAGCGCAATGCGCTCGCGTACCCGCCTGTCGAGTTGACGGAAATTATGTTCCACCTCCCGAAAATCGGCCAATAATTCGCGCGCTCCCTGGGTGAATTGCTGAAACCTATCCTTAATGGCCGTATCATCGAGCAAACGCACCTCACCGGCCATTTCACGCGCAATTTCCGCATCGATGGCGGCGCGCTTTTTATGTAATTCTTCAATTCGCTTACTCGGATCGGCTTCACTGCCTTCGCTCATTTTTTTCAACAAATCGAACAGCGTCAGCAAGCGTGATTCGGTACCGACAAACTGCCGCGCCGATAACTGCGTCAGCCAACTCAAGGCCTTTTCGGTGGCCGGCGTCAGATCAAATTGTGCCTCATCCGAGCCATTGCGGTAAAACTTACGCAACCAGCCCTTATCTTGCGCAGTCCAATCGTTGAGGTACTCCAAGCCAGACTTAGGAAAAGCGTCGGCCCCCAATTGCGCACGCAAGGCATACAACTCATCTTCCAATAATTCAGCCAAATCAACCGCCGCCATGCCACGCACGTTCGGATCAACGAACACCCTTTGTAAAAAACTGGCGATCAGCGGCGCATGATCAGAACGCAGCAAGCGCCAGGCCGGGTGGTGGGTGCGCAGGGCGCTGAGGGTGGCAAAGTCGAGAGTCACGAAAAAACAGCAGCAATCAAAAGGGTGAAGGGTAGGGTGGCCAATGGCAGCACCGGCAGCAAAGTGCCCATTGTAAACGGCGCGAGTCAGGCTGGCCATTAAAACAAGCATTTGAGCCAAGACCTACTCCCGTAACGCGTTTACCGCATGATCTTGGCGTGAAGTTGCTTTGTCAGCGAAGTCGTTTTTTGCCGCAGCCTTTGAATCAAGGTTTGCTCTTTTGCCGTCAGGCCATGATTCAATTCCAAGCAGGCTTGCTGTATCGATGAGGGTAGAATGTTCGCCAGCTCATCGGCGATGTCTTTCAAATAGTGTAAGCTGACACCGAGTTCCCGTGCCAATTGCTCAAACTGCGCAGCCCGCATCACCCCGGGTTCATCCACCCCACCGATCCGGAACGCAAAGCGACGCGCCAAGCCCGCATACAGGCGCGTGCACATCAAATCAAAAAAAGGTGCCAGCCTCAAGCCATTGGCACCCGCCAGCATAGCCAAGTTTTTTGCATGGCCATCATTATTCCCCGTGTAGAGATTAAAAAACAGCCACTTCAGCAAATTTTTTTGATCGACCGCAGGCATGCTGCTATGTTTCGCCAGCAGATGAAAACAGTCGACAAAACCCGGCCCCCCATCTGCTTCATATTTAATACCAGATGGCTTAGCCGTTAACTGACAAAAGTCTGCCTGAGCCAGACGTACCCAGCGCCCATACCGGTCTGTTTGCCGATCAAAGCGCGTGACCGCACAAGCATGCAGCGCCGGCACATACTGCACCTCTGCCGTTGGCAAGCCACAGTGCAAAGCCGCGCGCATCACCACTGTCTCATTCATTGCCGAAGCAAAGATGTTGCACCCGGCGCGCACGATATCGGGCTTAATGATATGGCTGGACGGACTGCTGCCTAAGGGTAAGAGCGGCGTGCCATCCTGATCAATCGACAGCAAGATTTTATACTGCGCTCCCGAAATCGCAATCCGCTGTTGCTGACGAGTTGCCATGTACGCATTCTCAGAGCGCGCCCTTAGTCCGACATCGATCTGGCCGTGCAACTGCTTCCAGCTGCTGCGCCGATACAGCGGCGGCCGTGGTTTCTCAGCGGGCGGCAATAAACGCACCGCACCAGCAGTGTCGCCGCCCACCAGCGCTAACAATTCGAAAACAGCGCTGACCTGATGCTGCCGGCTGATCGTTTGCCGCTGCTCGCCTTCGGGAAGTAAATTTTCAAAAAAAGCATACACGTGGTCGCCAGCGATTTTTCCGGCTTGCAAGGGAATCCCCGCAGCAAGAGCACGTGCCTGCGGATGCCTTAACCAGTGCGCGTCGTAGGCAAACGCCAGTGGCGTGTCTTGGTACAGCGTACCGACATAGGCGTCACCAAGGTAGACCGCGAGAGAAGAGGAAACAGGCATGCTGGCACCATATCTTATTGCACACGAACAGCTCCAAACCGAGCAGCGCGGACACTGCAAGCGCTTTTCGTATCCGTATCTAAATTTTACCAGAATGCTTGGTTCTGCACGACGGATCAGGATCAGGATGGCATAAAGATCAAATGTTACTGAACATTAAATACTAGGTCAGGATGCCATCAATTTCAAGAAAAAATGATTGATCGGTATACCGACCCGTAGTCGCCATCTACCATACATGATTGACATGCAATACACGCGAGACTATGAAATCTTAATCGACCAGGAGGTTTTATCGGATTTGCGCGTAAAACCCCGTCGTTCAGAGGCTGTCGCAAAAGGGTTTTCAGTCGGTATCATTACTCCAACTGGCCGACATGTCATTCCCCCATGCTCTCGCCTCGTCATTCCCCGTGCAGGCGGGGAATCCAGTGGCACGACAGTGCCTTCAGGGTGGGAGGGTCGATCAAGGGCACTTTTTTTCTGTTAAATCAACACGTCCTGCTGCGCCTGAGCAGCACAGAGATAAAAGGCGCGTGCGCGCCACTGGATTGCCGCCTGCGCGGCAATGACGAATTGGGCGGCTGGGTGGATGCGCAATCGACCTGACTTGTGGGTAATGATCAGCGCGCTTTTGCGCGGGAACCTGGCGGCGTTCGTGCTTAACTGAAAATGCCAGAAATCATGCTGTTTTCAGTGCTAAAAACGATACTGGGTTCCAGCCAAAAGCATGCGGGACTGACGAGGTATGCGGTGTTTCAGGTGTGAAAAAGCGTCCATCAGGCTTTTGCGACAGCCTCTGAAGGCCGGGGTTTCAAACCCTGGTCAGATTTTTGATGAATTCCGCGATGCCACGTGTATGACTATTTTGGCACCGGCGATTAATGTGACGAGCTTGGTTTGATCGCTGCCCAGTCGAGTTGCGAAAACAGCTGATGTGCTCAGCGCTTGCTCAGCGAGTTTTCTCAGCTTGGGTGAATTTCTTGCAAGCCTGCGAAACTTACTGGCACACAGGACTCAGCAGAAATCGAACAAACGCATAGCGTGATAACGCTTTATTCTGCGCAATATTTGCCCACTCGCTGGTAAACACGAATCAAATAGTCATTGCTATGCAAAACGCCTGAGTGTGTAGTGCGCTGATGGGGCGACGTGGCGGGTGACAATGCTGTCATCCAAAATTTTTACCGTTGCGGCCCAATCAAGCCGTTCGTCGGGTAAAATTGCCAGCGACAGACAGATCGATTATTTTCAGGGCAGGTGCTGAACACGCCTCAACCAGTGGATGAGTACGACGTCCTTATGTCGTGCTGAATATCTGTCGGAGGCCGATATGGACACTACCTCTCCACATCAAGCGGACAATCCACAATCTTGCGCTTTATACCGTTTGTACGCGTTTCAATCGACGCTAGAAACCTTGCGTGGCGTATCAGCGCAAACCATCGCCGCCATAGGTTACGACCAGTTACTCGATGAATTGGCCGATATTTGCGCAGCCTTCGATGAGTTGCATGCTGTTCGCCACGAACTCACTGTCCTTCAAGCTGCTTTTGCCACTTTGCTCGAACTGCTGGAAAAAGCCGGCGATCAGCGCTTGGCATCAACTGGTTTGCAAGCGGTGTTGGAGCCATTTTCTATAAGGCAGGGGGCTTGTTTGGAGCGGGTGAGCGCATTGTTGTGAGCCGGATTATGCGTGATTCGCGGCTCAACGACGAAAAATGATACGCTCAGGCCGCTGTCGGGTTTTCATAAGTAAGGCACGGCCATTCGTAAAATACGAGCTTTGGGTTTGACATCAAGTTGGCGAGCGAATCCGCGCTGTCCCAAGATTTTACGTTCTTCAATCCATTGCTCCAAATCGCAAGCGGATGATAATAGCCATCAGATCGAACCGATGTTGGCGGAATTAGTCCAGTATTTGTTCGGACAAGCTAGTCATTCGCAAGCTGATATCGACTACTTTAGTGCCGTTTTCCGGTATTGGCGCACGTTGCCGAACTCTCATTGGTCGATGCTGGTGTCCTCTAAACCATGGCACATTGCTTGAAAATGCAAAGTGACCGAGCTTGCGACACGCTGCGTAAGCAGACCAGAGTTATCAAATCCGTAGTGAAATTCCCACCACTTCCTGATGCGCTGCTCGTAGGCCGCAGATGCTTGTCCACGCCACGAAAATGCAAACAAATTAGCCCCAAAAAAAAGAAGAGTAACGTGGGCCGCTACGTTTTTAACTCGATACCCGAAAACTTGATTCCGGGATATTGTTAGATTAATAAAATTTCTGTTTATCAATATTTATTTTGAAATAGATTAAATTAGTTGATTTAAAGGTATTATTCTAAGTTGAAAATTTGTTCAGTTTGTAACGTCATTCACGATGTATGCCTGAGAGGGAAAAGCTCAGGTATAAATAATTCCAAAGAAAAATAATTAAGGATTCAATGCCTTCACTAGATTTGTCGAGCGAACATTTGGCAGCACTTAGCTGGTTTCAATCAAAGGCTGGAAAAACAGTGAGTTGGGCAGAGCTGCAAAATGGGCCAAGTATCCTAACGATTTCAGCAAAGGGTATTTATAAGCCGCAATCCTTACCTTATGCGCTTTCGGTACGCCAGGGCTTAGATAGCCCATATATCGACGAAGAACCTCAATTCCAGTCCGATGGCAGTTGGCGATATCGTTATGCGCAAGAGGAACAAGCTAAAAAAAACGCAGACGAACTATTTACTAATCAAGGTTTACACGCCTGCATGCGTGATGGCATTCCTGTCGCCGTTCTGAGGCAAGTTAGTAAAAAACCAGATACCCGTTACCATGTCCTAGGCTTAGCTAGAGTGGTTGATTGGGCCCAAGGAGTTTTTACGCTCAATAGTACAATGCTCGATGTACCATTTTTGAAATTAGATAAAGCGAGTGCGACTTCTGAGGATGCTCTAAACCCGTTCCATCCTTATGATCCTAATCATGTCGACGATGCGCGAGTCAAAGTCATGCGCGAAATTACGGCAAGGCAAGGGCAGGCTGCGTTTCGTAGTGGTTTACTGACAGCTTATCGAGGGCGATGTGCGATTTCTGGTTGTGACGTCAGTGACGTACTGGAAGCAGCGCACGTGACGCCTTATCTTGGACCGGAAACCAATTGCGTAACAAACGGCATGTTGTTGCGTTGTGATTTTCATACTTTATGGGACAAGGGTTTATTGTATTTAGAGCGCGATATGTGCGTACAAGTGCATGCTCGTCTGGGTGGTACTGAATACGCTACGTGGAATCAAAAAACTGTTTTTATTCCTGAATCAGTATCTCAGCAACTGTCGCCAGAAGCTTTGCAGGCGCATCGAGATTGGTGCTTACAAAAACGCTGATGTTATTGGCTCACGTCAAATAAAAGGCGGTGCTTTGCTGAATGTTCTGTAACGATTAATTGTTGCATACAGGCAGCTTCTTTTCGTCATTCGCTTCATGAAATGTAGCAAAAAAAACCTATTGAGGTGTTCGAAATAACTTGACCACTACAGTAAGTTATTTTTTTAATGGCGGCCACTGCCTGCGTGCGTGAATGACGTTCGCCACTTCCACCAGCTCCGGCGTCTCCCGGTAGAACACAATGTAATTGTTCCTTACAAGCATCTCGCGCATGCCTTTGACGCGGGGTGACGCCTTGTAGAGCTTCGGGTGATCGGGCAGCTTCGCAGCCTTGGCCTCGATCTCGTCTATTCACTCCTGGGCGGCGTCGGGATTATGTTCGGCAATCTCCGCGACAAGTTCCATCAGGTCGGCCCTTGCTTGGGGCCGCCATTCATAGCGCGGCTTTGCGCGTGGCATGCTGCTTCCGTTTGGCATCGATCACCGCTTGCGCGTCGGCCATGACTTGTTCATTGGAGAGGTTAGGGCGCGGGTCGGCCAGCGACGCGGCGACCTTTTCGCGCACCCAATCGTTATGCGCCTTCGCCTCGAACGCGCTGCGCATCCGTTCCGATGCGTCTGGACGAACCCGCGTCGTCTTCATGCCTGCCTGGTCAAAATCGGCGGCGTGAACGTGATAATCGGAAATACCGATACCCTTGAGATAGCTCACCAGCGTTTCAAACTTGCGGAACGACCGCACAGCGCCGCGCCTGACCGCCAGCGTCCGTTCGGCCGTGCCGTACTTGACGACGACGCCCCAGCCTCCGGCGTGGCCGATAACGTCCGCGCCGAGCACGATTCCGGCCTCGACGAGCCGTTCCAGGGTCATATGGTCGATCGTGTCGTGGGTAATTGCCATAACTGCACCTTTATACCTTGGAATAGTCAGTATTAGCGTAACCAATTAATCATAGTTTGACAACCTACATTGATTGAATATGTGCGCTTGCTTGACATATGTCCCCCTTCTGCGTCATTGCCATGACATGTCATGGCAGACATGGTCCCGATACAGCTCACGGGGGTGTCCGGGATTTTGTGTCAACGCCGATTAAATTACATGTTCGGCATCCGGTCGCCGCACGCTATACCAGTTCGATTGTTGCCTGTTGCGAAAGTTCGCAGAGTTTTCCACTTCGCGGTACGCGCCGTGACGATGTGCGTCTTGGCCTACGCATTACCAACTATCGTGACACAGAGGGCTGGCCAAATTTCACACCTAGCATTGGTCGAATACGTTTTGCAAGTCGCAGATACGAGCACGTGTCAAGCAGGAGTAAGGTCAACTTCTGAGCTCCAAATGAAGCGCAGTTGCGTCTGCCAAGGAGATATCTAAAATTTGTTTAATATATCCGGCACCCATGTCACGCTCACGAATCATCACTCTCAAAGCACGAAAGAAATCAGATTGAAATCCCTTATCTACTGACGCAATATAGTCAGATGGGGGTGGGGGCAGTGGGTCGAATAATGCCTCGCTGACCAATGGAAATTGCTTTGAAACTTGATTGCGAGCTATATGAATCGATTTTTCATCAATCCCAATTGATGGCAATGGGAAGTTTCGAACGTAGCTTTCTACCTGTTTATATACAGTGAAAAGAGAAATGCTATGGTGAGTCGCATGCTTTTGTAATGCTGCAATTTTTCCGTGCGTTGTTCTTGCACGGACCACGTCTTGATATGCGATCTGAGCGCACGCATTTGGAAATAGTAAGACGCCTGCAAATGCATCAGCGAAATCCTCTCCCTTTTCAGTGCCAACTAGCGCGGGTGTATATACATGCGCTAATTCGTGAGCCATCCAAAATTTGAAGTCTTCAATGCTTGTATCGAGGTTAAGAAAAATAAAGGTAACTTTTTCTTCTGGCAAATGAATATGCATCGCATTTTGGTGCTGCTTTTTTTCACCCCAGAGTACAGGCACGAGTACCGCACCAACTTCTTTGAATTGACCAATCAGGTGATGGTAATCTAAAACAGTTTGATCACTTAATCCAAGCTTTGAGCGAACCTCACTGACGGCTTGCTGTAACTGTGTGTAATTTTCACTTGGATTTGATAGTTGAGGTCTTAATGTGTGGATGCCTTGCAAATATGGGACAAGGGGCTTCAGTAACATGCCAATAGCGCGGGCATTTTCAATATGCGTTTCTGTCGTCTTTGTCCCCGCTCTTTTGCGAAAGGCGATTACGGGTAGGGTATTTTCCTCTTGTTGCACCAACTGATCAAAAGAAAGTTTGAGCAAAATTGCCAACTTTAACAATTTTTCTGGACGTGGGAAATCGACGCCTTTCAGCCAATTGCTTACTGCTTGGGCACTTACACCTAGTTGTTTCGCCAAGGCAGCTTGGCTAAGGCCTTCTTTTTGGAGTGATGCCTGAATATTTTGCTTGCATAAGATTTTATCCATAGTCTGAGATTATCTACTTGTCGATAAGTCGCGTCAAGTTTCATCAAGTTTTCTGCGCTTTCACCATAAACATTTCCAAAACACCATTTTTAACAGGATTGCTGTGCTCTGATTTTCCCGGACACCTCAACAGGTGGAAAATGCAGGCACGCCATCGCAGTTAATTCTGCCCGAACAAGCGGCTGCATGCAGCTCGCTGCAACGACAGAACAGGCGGAGTGAGAGTGCTGGATTCTGGCCGTGAAGGCTAATTCAAAGTGCTTAATCGTTCCATCATCCCCATTCGCCCCCATCCTTGAATTTTTCAATCAAAAAATCCACAAACACGCGCATCTTGGGCGTGGCAAACTTGCTCGGTAAAAAAATCGCATAAATGCTGTTGCCGAACCTACCTTCTGCACGGTACGCGGGCAAGATCACGCTGACGTGTCCGGCCCGCAAATCCTCGGCGATGGCGTAAGTCGGCAGCAAGCCGATGCCGATGCCATCGAGTACGGCTCTGCGCAGGGATTCGCTGCTGTTGACGGAGAACCTGCCCGTCACGCGGATCTCGCGGCTTTCGCCATCGCGCGAAAAGCGCCAGCTGGCCTCGCGCGTCAAACTGTTGACCATACAGTTATGCGCGGCCAAATCCTCGAGCGTGGAGATGGGCGTGTGGCTGCGCAAATAATCGGGGCTCGCACAGAGCACGTAATCGAGCCCGGCCAGACGGCGTGCCACAAAGCTGTCGATCGGTTTTTCGGTAAGCCGGATCGCGATGTCGAAGCCTTCTTCGACCACATCGACATAGCGGTCGATTAAGGTGAGTGCGACGCTGATGTCAGGATAGGCATTGAGAAACTGTCCAATCAAATGGCTCAGGTGCAGGTTTCCGAAGGCGACCGAGGTCGTTACCCGCAAATGCCCGCGTGGCATCGACTGCAGCCCCTCGAGAGCGCTGCGTAATGCGGTGGTTTCCTCAGCGATGCGTAAGCCATGCTGGTACGCCAGCTCGCCGGCCTCCGTGAGCGCGAGATGGCGGGTGGTGCGGTTGAGTAACTTGGCCCCCAGTGTTTCTTCCAGCCGCCGCACCTGTTTGCTCACGGTGGATTTGGTCGATCCGCTCACGCGCGCAGCTTCGGAAAAACTTTTTAGTTCGACCACTTTCACAAAGATAAAAATATCCGACACGTTTTCAGAAAGGATTTCCATTGTTTCTCCAGTGGACACAGATTTGTTCTTTTTCACCGTATTGTATTGCATCCGTATGTTAATTATCCTGAATCTTTCCAGCGCACAACCCCCTCAGGAGAATTCATGAAAACCCTTACCGCCAATTTTGCTTATCCAGCCTTGCCCGCCATGTTGCTTCCCTTGCTGTTCATCATCATGTGGAGTTCGGGTTACGTCGTGGGCAAGCTGGCACTTCCGTTTGTCGGCCCCTACACTCTGATCTTTATCCGTTTCGCCAGTGCGGCGCTGATCTTGCTGGTCGTGTCGCTGCTTACCCAGGCACCTTGGCCAAAAACGCGCGCCCAGTTTGGCCATTTAATCGTCGTCGGCCTGCTGATCCAGGCGCTCCAGTTTGCCGGTCTGTACAGGGGCCTCGGCCTGGGCGTGTCGGCTGCTGTTGCCGCTCTGATCGTCGGCACCATGCCGGTGTTGACGGCGCTCGGCGCGACCCGCTTCCTCAACGAAAAGCTTGGCCGCGTTGAATGGTTTGGCCTGATAGGCGGTCTGTTTGGTGTCGCGCTGGTGGTCTATGAGCAGCTCGGCAATGCGACAGCGGCCAGCCTGCCAGCCTATCTGTATGTCGTCCTGGCACTGGTCGGTATTAGTGCCGGTAGCCTGTATCAGAAGAAGTTTTGCTCTGGCATGGACTTGCGCACCGGCGGCTTCGTCCAGCTCACCACGGCAGCCATTGTGATGTTCTTCCTGGCCGACCATTTCGAAAATCTGGCTGTGCAGTGGACCCCGACCATGATCTTCGCTTCCGGCTGGTTATCGCTGGTGAACTCGATCGGTGCCATCAGCATTCTGTTCATCTTGATGCGCAAAGGCGAAGCGAGCAAAGTCGCTGGCCTGTTTCATTTGATTCCTGGAGTCACCGCACTGATGGGCTTTGTTTTTCTCGGTGAAACCTTCAGCGCAATGAATGCCGTCGGGTTCGCGATCACCGCCTTGGCGGTCTATGCCTGCACCCACGTCAAGAAATAATGACATTCGCACTGATCTGATTTATCGGATTTGCGCGTAAAACCCCGTCGTTCAGAGGCTGTCGCAAAAGCCTGATGGACGCTTTTTCAAACCTGAAACATCGCATACCTCGTCAGTCCCGCATGCTTTTGGCTGGAACCCAGTATCGTTTTTAGCACTGAAAACAGCATGATTTCTG
>NZ_JASJVS010000064.1:0-20798 GCF_035019605.1 Undibacterium sp. 5I2
AAATTCATGAAAGTACGCAATGAAAAGCGAATTTCAAAAAATTATCTGCAAGAAAGCAAGCTATTTGCCGCGACATGCACGATTTTGGTGCGGAAAGTAACGAAGTTTTTCTGGGAAAATTAAATATACTAAAAAAGGCATTGATTTTTGCCAAAAGATGGAAAGTGCGAAAAGTGTTGCTTAAATGCGACTTTTTGGCACATGCTTGAGGAGGGAAAAGTCGGCAGGCACGCTGCTGCAGGCGTAAAAAAACCCCTGCGCCAGCCAGGGGTTGTGTTGCGAGTGCGCTGAACTTACTTGGCGGCTGCCTCGGCCACGGCCACGGCCTTTACTTCCGGCTCCTTGAACTTGGCACCACCAGCATTGGCCATATGCACCACGGCACGGGCCACTTCGACCTCGTCGAGATCAGGATTGCCGCCCTTGGCCGGCATCATACGAATACCAGCAACGGCGTGCGTGAGCAGCGTCTCGTAGCCCTGCGCAAGGCGCGGCCCCCAAGCTGCCGCATCGCCAAACTTAGGCGCACCGGCCGCACCCGTATCATGGCAAGCCGAACAGACCATTTTGTAGACTGCCTCACCGCTCTGCAATTGTTTCGGGCCGCTGGCATCTTTCAGAGTGAAGCCGAGATCGGCCACCGGTTGAATACGCGTGGCAGTGGCCTCCGGCGTCAAGGCCGACGAACCGGCACCGAGTTTTTGATCATTAGCAACATATGAAACTAACAAGACTATGCCGACGATGGGAACCAAAAGGCCGGCGAGTACCGCAACGATCAGTTGCTTCGGTGTTTTAATTGCAGATTCGTGTACTTCGTGGGCATCGCTCATGGTTTCCTCTTTGCAAATAAATGATCATTCCGCTTGCTAATCCGTGCTTACCTAGTTGTCTGTTGAACTGAGGAGCCATGGAGCATCAAAGTTTTGGATTATAGAGCGAAAAGCGCAATGTTTGGAACCAAAAGCAGGGTTTGTCTGATATGCATCAGTCGCTTGTGACCAAGTATGCGACAAAAAGCCCTCTGCCAGTGATGAGCCGGACAAAAATTTAGGTTAGAATAGCGGCCTTGCAGTATGCAAAGCGCGCCAGTAGCTCAGTTGGATAGAGTACAGCCCTCCGAAGGCTGGGGTCGCACGTTCGATTCGTGTCTGGCGCACCATCTTTCTCCCCTCCCTTGCTCTGTTTTTCCCTCTCTTGTTCGCAACTGGTCTGCATTTTCTCTTTTTGTAACCAATTTTTACAATTATTTTATGTGCAACAGGTAAGATTGTACGATGTGCATTCTTTTACGGCCTCTCTCAGCTATCCTCGCTGCGCTCTTGTGCTTTGTTTTGTTGCTGGCACAGCCAGCTAACGCGACCGGGCTCAACATCGTCACGGAAAGTCTGCCGCCGCTCAATTATGAAGAGAATGGCGTCGTCACCGGCTTTGCCACCGAACTGGTACAAGCGATGTTAGTCAGCGCCGGGCTCCAGGCACCAATCACGCTCTTGCCATGGGCGCGTGCCTATCAGGCCACATTGAGCCAGCCCAATACCCTGCTGTATTCGACCACGCGCAGCGCGGAACGTGAAGCCTTGTTTGAATGGATAGGGCCGATCAGCACGCGAAAAATTTTCTTATACAAACTCAAGACGCGCAGCGATATACACTTGAACAGTATCGCCGACAGTGCCCATTACCGGCTAGGCTTGGTGCGGGAAATGGCGTCGGCCAAAAATTTTTTGCAAGCCTATGCGCAAGCCGACAGCCAACTCGACTTCGCCCCAACGGTCGAATCAAACCTGAAAAAATTTCTCATCGGCCGGACTGACCTCATTATTTCGCAAGATTGGGCCGCGGCATTTCTGATGAAATCGCAGCAACGCCGACCGGAAGAACTGGAGGCGGTGTTTTTGCTCGATGGCAGCAGCAGCTACTACCTGGCCATGAACAAGCAAAGCGATCCGGCCTTGGTACAAAAAATTCGCACAGCTTTTGAGAAAGTACAACAGTCTGGTGTGCTCGAAAAACTCAGAAAAAAATACCTGCCTCAAGAGTGAAACAGATTAATTACAATCCTGCCACCGATTCACATCGGCATCACATGATGACAATTTTGCGTTGGCTCTTTGTCGCCCTGCTCATGCTTAGCAGCCCGACTTTTGCCGCCACTGACGAGCTCGCACCCTTGCGCCTTGCGTCACTTGAATGGTCGCCCTATGTTGGTCATGCACTACCGGAAGAAGGTTGGGTCGCGGCGATCGTCAAGGCGGCCGCTGGTGCGGCGCACTGGCGCAGCGAAATCGCGTATTTCCCTTGGAGCCGTACGCTACAAGAAGGCTTGAATAATCCTGAGTTCGCCGGCTATTTCCCGGCGTTTTATCTCAAAGAAAGAGAAAAAAGCTGTTATTTTTCTCATTCACTCGGTAACAGTGTGGTCGGTTTTGCCAGCCTCAGCGATAAGCATTTCGACTGGCAAAGTCTGAGCGACCTCAAAGGCTTGACCATCGGCACGGTGCAAGATTACGCCAATGGCGAAGAATTTGATACCCTGGTGCAGCAACGCTTGCTCAAGACCGACAATGCCCCTTCCGACCTCAGTAACCTGCGCAAGTTGCTCATCGGCCGGGTTGACGTGATTGTGATCGACCAAAATGTGTTGCGCCAATTGCTTATCACCGAGCCGGCGCTGAGCAAGGTGCGGCAACAGATTATCTTCCATGCCAAAGCGCTGACCACTTTTTCCATGCACATTTGCTTTCAACACACGCCACGCGGCCTGATATTGCAAAAAAGTTTTGACAATGGACTGGAAAAACTCAATCTCAAAAAGATGGAAAACCTGTATTTCAGCAACTTGCTGGCAGCGCCGAATACGGTGACGCTACCGTGATTCAATCGAACAAAGCCAGTTGATGCGCCGGTAATGGTTCGGCCAAACGCAGCCCGAGTCCAAGCAAACGCACCGGCAGCGCGCGCCGCTGAAAGCCGGTGCTGAGCAGTTGCGCAAATAGTTCGGCATCCATCTGCTGCCCCAGACATTCCACCGTGGTCGAGCGAAAATCGGCAAAGCGTATTTTGATGTACAACTTGTGAATATGGCCAAGCGCATCGGCGCGACGGGCGCGCTCTTGTAATGAGGCGTATAAAGCCGGCAACTCGGCCAAACAACTGGCCAGATCGGGCAAGTCCAGCGTATAAGTTTCTTCCACACTGACTGATTTACGTTCGGCATGCGCCGAGACTTCGCGACGGTCGTCGCCACGACTGAGCTCATATAAGCGCTGACCGAATTTGCCGAAGTGCTCGACCAGTGCAGGCAGCGACCAAGCCTGTATATCGGCGCACACATGAATACCCAGCGCATGCAGGCGCGCCGCCGTCACTTGGCCGACCCCATGCAAGCGCGCCACCGGTAACACGGCGATGAAAGCGTCGACATGCTCGGGTAAGATCACGAACAAGCCATCGGGTTTATTCCAGTCGCTGGCGATTTTTGCCAAAAATTTATTCGGTGCCACCCCGGCCGACGCCGTGATACCGACCGTTTCTGCAATCCGCGCGCGGATTTCTCGGGCGATCAGGGTGGCGCTGCCGTGGTGGAGCGTGGCGCAGCTGACATCGAGGAAGGCTTCGTCCAGCGACAAAGGCTCGACCGCATCGGTGTAGTCGCGGTAGATGTCGAGAATGCTGCGCGAAGCGATGCGGTATTTTTCCATCGCCGGTGGCACAATCACCAGCTCGGGACAGCGGCGCAGCGCTTGCGCCATCGGCATGGCCGAATGGATGCCGAAGCGACGCGCTGCGTAATTACAGGTGGCGACCACACCACGCTGATCAGGACGGCCGCCGACCGCCAGCGCTCGTCCGCGCAAGCTGGGGTCGTCACGCATTTCAATGGCGGCGTAAAAACAATCGCAATCGCAATGGATAATTTTCTTCACAACAAGAATGAGCAAGCTAACATCGCGCTATTTTATCTGCTTGCAAGCTAAAACTGTATATTTATACAGTATTTATTGCTTTTTTGAGAAAGCTTAAGCGCCAAGCAATGACAAAATAATTGATTTGAGTCAATATCGACAAATTCACTCTCTTACTTATACGATCATGATCAAACGTCTATTGCTACTGCTGTTGGCAACGCTACTGTGCACCGCCCAAGCCCAGGCCAGTACTGCCCAGCCCTACGATGAAAGCGCCGATGCACAGGCGCAGTTGACGGCTGCATTGGCGCAAGCGCGTGCCAGCCAGAAAAAAGTCTTGGTGATTTTCGGTGCCAATTGGTGCAAGGATTGCATAGAACTTAACCGCTCCATGCAGGGCCACAGTGCCGCCTTGATCGCGGCACAATTTGTGCTGGTCAAAGTGAATGTCGGTGAATTCGACAAGAACTTGGCACTGGCGGCCGCCTATGGCAATCCGATCAAAAAAGGCATTCCAGCCGCTGTCTTGCTCTCGCCCGATAACCACCTGCTGTATGCCTCAACAGGTGGCGAATTATCGAATGCGCGGCGGATGAGTGAGCAAGGAGTGTTTGATTTTTTTAGTCAAATCAGCAACGCTGCCCCGTAAGGATTGGATTCTACGCGTCCAGACCGATCAAACCAGCACGATACGCTCCCGGCGTGCTGCCAGTCGCACGCTTGAAGGCGCGGCGCCAGCTGCGGGTGTCCGAGTAGCCGAGTGCTTCGGCGATGCGTTCGATCGCTTCACCGCTCTGTAACAAGTGTTTGGCCCTTACTATCCGAAGATTTTCACTGATCTGGAAATAGGAACTGCCTTCGCGCGCAAGCAAGCGGTGCAGCGAACGCGGGCTGATGTTCAAGGCCGCGGCGCTATCAGCCACGCTGTGCAATTGGCAATCGAGTCCTACCAAAATATGCAATAAGCTGCGCCGCCCAAGTACGCCGGCGGCGCTTAACTCATCCTGACAATGTTGGCGCACGCTGAGTACCCGCGCCTGGTCCGGTTGCGCTAAGCGGTGCTGCAACAAATCTCGCGGAAACACGATGCGGCAGCGCGCCGCGCCCAACTTTACCGGGGCGGCAAAGCTTTGTTCATACAGTGATAGTCGGCGTAACTGCGGCACCCGCAATTCCAGCCGCAGCAGACGAAATGCTGGGCCACACAATTGACGGGCGACATTAAACGCCGTCAACAGGTGGTCGACCGCCAGAAAATCTTCCAATTCGCGGTCATCAAACAAGGGGTAGGCGCATAAAGAGGCCTCGTGCGCGTCAATTTGCAATTGCAAATCGAGCATAGAACCGGCCACCATCTGATATTCCAAGGCAAATTTCAAGGCCTCCAACAAAGTGTCATGTGCGCCGATGCCGGCACTGATCAAGCCTAACTGCGCCAGCGATTTGCGCTCGCCCGACCAAATCCCGAGATCCGCAAGGCCCTGCTGCTGCGCGCACAAGACCCCGGCACGCGCCTCCAAATACGTGATGTGGCTGTGGCCCGGCTCGAGCAAGCTGGGAAACAAATTCTGCAGCGGCCACGCGCGCTCACGCGCAATCGCCAGCAAACCCGAAAACGGGTGGGCGGGAAAGACGGCGTCGCGCACCGACAACACGGTGCCGAAGGCAAGAGAAGCAGCAGCAGGGAACATGCTCAGTGGCTCACGGTGTGGCAGTCAATGTCCTTACATAATTCGAACGGGCGTACTAATATTCTTGCTACCGTACATTGAATACGGCAATTCAGCAACGCTGCAGTGCAATACCAGAGCAGACCTGCTGAGATTGATTACACCGAGGAGACAAGATGGAAACAACAATGACTGACTATATCGTCGTCGGCGGCGGTGCCGGTGGCTGCGCTGTAGCCGGGCGGCTGTCGGAAGACGCACGCATCAGCGTGACCGTGCTCGAAGCCGGTGGTGCCGGCGACAGTTGGGTCGTCACTACCCCGATCGGCGTGGTCGCCATGCTGCCGACCAAGCTCAATAACTGGGCCTTTGAAACCGTACCACAGCCGGGCCTGAATGGCCGCCGTGGCTATCAACCACGCGGCAAAATGCTGGGCGGGTCATCGGGTCTCAATGCCATGGTCTATGTGCGCGGACACAAGAGCGATTATGACCACTGGGCCGCGCTTGGTAATGCCGGCTGGTCGTATGAGGAAGTGCTGCCCTACTTCATCAAGTCGGAACACAATCAAAGCCATGGTGCGCCCTATCATGGTCAGGATGGGCCTTTACGAGTCAGCGAGCTGCGCAGCGACAATCCGTTTCAAGAGATTTATCTTACTGCGGCACGCCAAGCCGGTTTCACGATCAATCCCGATTTCAATGGTGCCGAGCAAGAAGGCGTCGGCATTTATCAAGTGACGCAGCATGAAGGCGAACGCTGGACCGCCGCGCGTGGCTATTTGCGTCCGCATATGGGGCAGCGTGCCAATCTGCGGGTCGAAACCGGCTGTATGGTGACGAAGATACTGTTCGAAGGCAAGCGTGCGGTCGGCGTCGAAATGCGCCAAAACGGCGTGCTCAAGATTTTGCGCGCACGCTGCGAAATTCTGCTCGCCGCCGGTGCCTTCCAAACCCCGCAATTATTAATGTTGTCGGGGGTCGGTGACGCGACGGCCTTGCAAGCGCTCGGCATTGCGGTGCTACATGATTTACCCGGGGTCGGCCAAAATTTGCAAGATCATCCCGATTTTGTTTTCAAGTACCGCGCCCCTAGCCTCGATTTGCTCGGTATTTCTGCCGCTGGCGGTGTGCGTATGCTGCGCGAATGGCGGCGCTATCAAAACCAAAGGCGTGGCTTGATGAGTTCCAACGGTGCCGAGGGCGGTGCCTTTTTGAAAACCGACCCGGAACTGGCAGCACCCAATATCCAATTACATTTTGTTATGGCGATGCTCGACGACCATGCGCGCAAACTCCATCTCGGCCATGGTTACTCTTGCCATATGTGCTTGCTACGACCGCAAAGCGTGGGCGAAGTACGCCTGGCCAGCGCCGATGCGCATGCTGCGCCCTTGATCAATCCGCGTTTTCTCGAGCATCCGGAAGATTTGGAAAACATGCTCAAGGGTTTCAAACTGACGCGCCGCTTGCTCGATGCCCCAGCCTTGGCACAGGTGCGCAGCAGCGATTTTCAAACCGCGCAAGTGCACAGCGATGACGAGATACGTGCGGTATTGCGCGCCACTTCCGATACCGTATATCACCCGGTCGGTACTTGCAAAATGGGTAAGGATGCCATGGCCGTGGTCGATGCGCAGTTGAAGGTACATGGCATGGCCGGTTTGCGCGTGGTCGACGCCTCCATCATGCCAACTCTGATAGGCGGCAATACCAATGCGCCCACCATGATGATAGGGGAAAAAGCGGCGGCGATGATCATGGCGGAACGAGGCTGAAGTCTCCCTGGTGAAACATGGTGAAAATTACCATGTTTCGCTATCGCCATGGCTTAGAATAGGGGTCTGTTTAATACAAAACAAGCGACATGGAATTTCTGACCCTCCGCGCCAGTGATGGCGCCAGCACACGCATTGCCAGCCACGGTGCCCACGTCTGTTCATGGATACCGGCGCAGGGCAAGGAACAATTATTTCTCAGCCAACGCTCCGCGTTTACTTCGGACAGCGCCATTCGCGGCGGTATCCCAGTGATTTTTCCGCAATTCGCCACGCTCGGCCCACTGCCGAGGCATGGTTTCGCCCGTACCGCCAAGTGGAAATTGCAGAGCAATGAGATGCACCCCGACGGCAGTGCCGTGGCAGTATTTTGTCTACAAGAAAATATCGCACGGCTCACTATCTGGCCGCATGTCTTCACGGCCAGGTTGACGGTGCGCGTCTACGCCAATACGCTACAGGTGAGCTTGGAGATCGAGAACCGCGGCGATACACCGTTCAGCTTCACCGCCGCCTTGCACAGCTATTTCGCGCTGGCAGACTTGGCACAAGCGCGACTACATGGCTTACAAGGCGTGGTTTACCGTGACAGCTTGTGCGACCGCAACGATGTGCTGGAAACGGCCGAGTATTTACACCATATCCAAGAAATTGATAGAATTTACGGGCCGCTGACCCAGCCGCTGCGGCTGGAACAAGCGCAGCAGCAGCAGTTGCACATCGAGAGCAGCGGTTTTACTGATGCGGTGGTATGGAACCCCGGAGCCGATGCTGCGGTCAAACTGCCGGATCTGGCAGCCGGCGAAGAACAGCGTATGCTCTGCGTGGAAGCCGCCATCGTCCGTCAGCCGGTGGTCTTGGCACCGGGTACGCGCTGGAACGGTAGTCAGACCATGACGCTCAGCGATCAATAGGCTTACAAGGGTGGTGGCTTGGCCACGACCGCATTGTTTCGAAGTTTTGCCATAAGGACTTTCCATGTCATCTGTCTCGTTTCGTTTCCTACCGTTCACACCCTTGCTACGCATCCTCATTTGCAGCGGCGCCCTGATCCTCAGCACACAGTCCGCGCAAGCACTGGTACTGCCGCCAGACATGCAGCAAATTACCAGCGTCGAAGGCTTGACCGAATACCGCTTGCCCAACGGCTTGCGGGTCTTGCTCATGCCGGATGCCAGCAAACCGACGGTCACCGTGAACATGACCTACCTGGTCGGCTCGCGGCATGAAAATTACGGCGAAACCGGCATGGCGCATTTGCTTGAGCACATGATGTTCAAAGGCACCGGCAAGCATGCCAATATCACCGAAGAATTCAACCGGCGCGGCATGCGCATGAATGGTACGACCTCGCTGGATCGCACCAATTACTATGAATTGTTTCAAGCCGACGACAGCAACTTGCAATGGGCGCTGGAAATGGAAGCCGACCGCATGGTCAATTCGCGCATTGCACGCCAGGATCTTGACAGTGAAATGACGGTGGTACGCAATGAATACGAAGGCGGCGAGAATTCCCCGAGCAGCGTGCTGATGAAGCGTCTGCAGAGTGTGGCCTATGATTGGCACAATTATGGCAACGCGACAATCGGTAACCGCAGCGATATCGAAAACGTCAAAATTGAAAATCTTCAAGGTTTTTACCGCACTTACTACCAGCCCGACAATGCGGTCTTACTGGTAGCAGGCAAGTTTGATGACAGCAAAACCTTGGCCTGGATCAGTCAAGCCTTCGGTAAAATTCCGAAACCAACACGGGTACTGCCGCCGTTTTGGACAGTCGAGCCGACCCAAGATGGCGAACGCAATTTTGTCGTGCGTCGCAAGGGCGACATACAACTCATCATGATCGCCTATAAAGTACCGGCCGGCTTGCACCCGGATCGCGATGCCATCGGCTTTGCCGGTGACATTCTGACCAATGCCCCGCATGGTCGCTTGCACAAACAATTGGTAGAAACCGGCAAGGTGGTGCAAGTGTTTGCCACCGAAGTCGGACATGTCGCACCGGGTCTGACTATCATCGGTGCTGCAGTAAAAAAAGGCGCTTCGCTGGAAGAGGCGAAAGCGGCCTTGTTAGCCGGCATAGAAGACTTCAAACTCCATCCGCCGACGGCCGAAGAAATGGAGCGCGTCAAGCGCGACAATGCCAATGAATATGAAAAAATGCTCAACGATCATGAATCGATCGGGGTGGCAATGTCGGAATTCATTGCCATGGGCGACTGGCGCTATCTGTTCGTCGATCGCGACAATGCCGACAAGGTCACGCCGGAGCAAGTAAGCGCAGCGGCACAACGTTATCTGGTACGCGACAACCGCACCACCGGCATGTTCATTCCCGAAGATACCCCGCAGCGTGCCGAGGTGCCGATGGCCCCGAGCATGGCCGACGTCATGCGCGACTTCAAACCGAAAGCCGCCATACTGAGCGGCGAGAATTTTGATCCGGCACCAGCCAATCTCGACCGCCGCACCAGCATCAGCCGCATCGGTGGTTTGCAACTGGCCTTGCTGCCGAAAAAAAATCGTGGTGCCACGGTCGACGTGGCACTGAGTCTGCACTGGGGTGATGAAACCAGCCTGTTCGGCAAAAGCACCGTCAGCAGCCTGACCCACAGCTTGCTCAGCAGCGGTACGAAGCGCTACAGCCGCGCCGAAATCAGTGATCAAATGTCGAAATTGAAAATGAGCGGCAGCTTGTTAGACTTCCAAACCACGCGCGACAATCTGCCAGCCGCATTGGCACTGGTGGCAGAAATTTTGCGCGATGCGAATTTCCCCGATAGTGAATTCAAGCAACTGCAACAACGCAGCATCGTTGCACTCGAAGCGAGTCGCAATGAACCGGGTGCCATCGTCGGCCGTGAACTGGCGCAGCAATTCAACAGCTATCCACGCGGCGATTTCCGTGCCCCACTGAGCTTGGATGAATCGCTGGCCGCGCTCACCGCCTTGACGGCCGCCGATGTGCGGACCTTCCATCGCGATTTTTACGGTGCCTCCAACGGGGAGTTATCTATCGTCGGTGACTTCGATGCCGATGCCATCAAAACCACGGTGGCCAGCGCATTCAAGGGCTGGGACAGCAAAGCCCCTTGGACCCGTTTGAACTCGCTGCGCGCCGATCCTGCCGCCAGCCGCAAAACCTTCAACACGCCGGACAAAGAAAATGGCATCTATGCCAGTTCGATGACGCTCAACTTGCGCGATGATGATGCCGATTTTGCTGCGCTGCGCGTAGCCAATTATATTTTCGGCGGCGGGGCTGGTTTGAATTCCCGTTTGCTCGAACGCATACGTCAAAAAGATGGCTTGTCGTATGGCGGCGGTTCCAGTATTCAAGCTGGCAGTATTGATCGGGTCGGCAGTTTTTCCATCAGCGCCACAGCGGCACCACAAAATCTGGCGAAACTCGAAGTGGCGATACGAGAAGAATTGAGCCGGGTCTTGAAAGAAGGCTTCAGTGCAGAGGAATTGGCCAAAGCCAAATCTGGTTTTTTACAGCAACGGGTGCAGGCGCGTACCAGCGATGCCGCATTGGCCAGCGGTGCCAACAATAATTTGTATTTGAAACGTGCTTGGGCTTGGGCTCAAGGCTTCGACGACAAGGTAGCCGCCTTGACGCTGGAGCAACTCAACCAAGCCTTCCGTCGGCATATCGATCCGGCCAAACTGAGCGTCTTCATTGCGGGTGACGAAAGCCGCGCTAAACTGAACGCTAAATAAGCGGCAACGACGACTAAGCCTGGCGTCAGCCTTTCCAGCTGCGTTGCAAGCCAGTATCGGTATGAATCCAGCCACCGTTGGCGCTGGCGCGGTAATAAAAGCCGACGCCACCGCCACGGAAGCTGCGAATCAAATCACCGAGCACTTCTTCATGCAATTGGGCAATGCGGATATCCGCCGCTTTGCCATCCATATGCAGTGATTTACGCGCTGCCGGCACACCTTGCTCGATCAAATGGCGGTTCGATTCCGGCGTGCGATAGCCAGACAAGATCACCAAGGGATCGGTCATACCAAGACGCGCCACATAGGCTTGCGTGGCCCATAAAGTTTCCAGTAATTTCGGGTCGATCTCCACGGTTTTTTTGCCATTCACATCGCGCAACAAGTGGCACAGTTGTTCATATGCCGAAGACTGCAATTCGCCATCCTGCCAGTACAATAATTTGCAGCGTTCGCCCGAGGCGGGACGGACTAAGTCGAGCGTGCGCGGCTTGAGCCAGAAATCGAGATCGAGCGCCTGCGAATCGAATAAATCGGGTGGCGGTGCCAACGGAGTGGCCGCGGCAGCAAACGGTAATAAATGACTCTCGCAAACCAGACCGGCAGCGGTGAGCATCAGGCTTTTTTTGAGAAAATAACGACGTGCAAGCATGGGGCAGCTCCAATAGTGGGCGCGAAATAAGGATAAAAATAAGGCTAAGAACAAAGTGTAGCGGCTGTTCGGCCAGACGGCTACGGCTACGCTTACTTCTTACTCGTTCTGAATTCGTGTCGTAACACCAAGCGGCTCGAAGCAATCAAACTGTTGAGACCGAGTATCAATTGCGTCAACAAATGGCCACGTAACAACCAGATCTGCGCCCGCGGGGCCTCGACCTGGGTCACGGCCGTCACCACTGGCGCAATCCATGCCGCTTCAGGGCTGAGGTCGAGCAAGATATCGCCATCGCTGTTGGTATGCAAATACAATTCGCCGCCATGCAACAGGGTAAAACACACCCCATGCCCGGCCACGCTGTTCTTCGCCACCACTTGTTGCAACTCACGATCATGCAGCTCTAACCAAGCCTCGACTTCGTATGCATTTTCCAGCAGTAACCAGGCCTGTTCTTGCATTGATACGGCTGGTAAAGCAGAAGGGGATTCAATCGACATACACATAGCCTGACTTATTAGAAGAAGAAATTTGACGCACTTTCAAACCGCGCTTACGCAACAGATCGACCAGACTGCGTGGGCCGGAAATATGGGCGGCACCGACGACGACCAACAAACGCCGCCCCGCCGCCATCTGCGCCAGGATTTGTGTGACCATGGCGGGGTTGCGGTCATCAAGCAAAGTTTGCATGAATAATTTGGCGGCCGCATCTTTGTTGGCTTCGGCCAGAAACAATTGCTCCAGTGTCGCAGCATCGCCGGCTTTCCAGGCTTGCACCAAGCGAGCGGTGTCACTTTTGAGCGTGCCGTCAGTGATGCTATCGAGCGTTTGCGCCAACATGGCGTCGCCAACTTCATCACTCAAACCACCCAAAATACCAGCCTGAAACACCATACTTTCCAGCTCCAACACGGTTTTGTGGTCGCCTTTGGCGCGCGTGATGAAATGCTGATCGATGCCGAACTCGGCCGTGTACCCGAGCGGCGTTAAGGCCGCAACCAGCAAAGCACTGGCCACCAAGCTAGGGCGCAATTGCTGCCATTGCGTGGCTGCTTGCGGTTGCCGCAGCAATAACTGCTCCCAGGTGCTGGTGCGCAAATGATTCTGCAGCCTGTCAGGGGCGGCATAGGTCAGCAAGGGCAGGGCTTTTTGCATTTCGCCAGGACGGCTAGGGTCGACTTCCACCGCCAGCGTGTCGGCTTGGCGATAAACTTGCTGTACTGCTAAAGGCAAGGGATAAAAATCGGCGCGTGCCACATGAATCGAACCGAACAGGTAAGCGGTGTGCGCACCTTGACGCACTTCCCATAAGCCCCCCGATACCGGTGCGGCCGCCCAGAGCGGCTGCACCCAAACCAGCAACAACACGCAAAAACCGCGCTTCATCGCTGCACTCGTATATTTTTTTATCACTGGCCACCCGCTTGCTTGCCCGAGGCCAATAAATCCTTCAAGCGCGCCAGTCGTTCGCGCGGCGTCAGGGTTTCGGCTTCGGTCGGCACCGCGGTACCTTCGTCGAGCTGCATTTCTTTAACGAAGCGCGAGACATCGCAATGCACGGGCGCGCCGGCACGTTTGCGTTTTTTACACCAAGTGATATGCAGAGTGCGCTGTGCGCGGGTGATACCAACATACATCAAACGCCGCTCTTCCTGGATGCGCGCGGCGATCGTATCGGCCGGCGCATCAGGGTCACCCTTGTGCGGCAAGATCCCCTCTTCCACCCCGACCAAAAACACATGTGGATACTCCAAGCCTTTCGAGGCATGCAAGGTCGACATGCGCACCGCATCGGGCGCTTCATCTTTCCCTTCCATCATCGTCATCAAGGCCACCATCTGGGTCAAGTCGAGCAGACTGCGATGTTCATCGGTGCCCTCTTTGCCGCCGCTGCCTTTGGTCTTGAGCCATTGGGTAAAATCGAGCACATTCTGCCATTTGCCTTGGGCGGCGCGGTCATCGAAACTGTCGTAGAGATAGGCTTCGTAATTAATTTCCTTCATCAAATCGTCGAGCAATTCACCGGCTTGGCCTTCGCGATGGGCATGCGCTTCGACATGGTTGATGAAGGTGGCGAAGTCGCGCAGCGGGCGCAACTGCCGTTCGGTCAACTTGGCTTCGAGCCCGCCCTTGAATACCGCAGCAAACAAGGAACACTGCCACTGACCGGCGAAGGCCCCGAGCACTTCCAGCGTGGCTTGGCCGACCCCGCGTTTGGGCGTGGTAATGGCACGGATGAAGGCCGGATCGTCGTCTTCATTGGCGATCAGACGTAAATAAGAAATAATGTCTTTGATTTCGGCACGATCGAAAAAACTCTGGCCACCGGAAATCGTGTACGGAATTCTTTCCTTGCGCAGCGCTTGCTCGATCACCCGCGCCTGGTGATTGCCGCGATACAGAATCGCGTAATCGGAATAATTCGCGCGGCGTTCGAAGCGGTGCGCCGAAATCATGATGGCCACTTGTTCGGCTTCTTGCTCATCGTCTTGCATGCCAAGCACTTTGACCGGGTCGCCCAAGCCATGCTCGGACCACAGCGATTTTTCAAACAACTTCGGATTATTGCCGATGACGGCGTTGGCCGCTTGTAAAATGCGGGTGCTGGAGCGGTAATTCTGTTCAAGTTTGATGATGACTAAATCAGGAAAATCGACCTGCAGCGTCGTCAAGTTTTCTATCGTCGCGCCACGCCAGGCGTAAATCGCCTGATCATCGTCGCCGACGGCGGTAAACATCGGCTTCTTGCCAACCCCGGTAACCAGCAATTTGACCAATTCGTACTGGCAGGTATTGGTATCTTGGTACTCATCGACCAATAAATAGCGCAATCGGCGCTGCCATTTATCACGCACTTGCTCATTACTGCGGAATAATTCTACTGGCAAGCGTATCAAATCATCAAAATCCACCGCCTGATAGGCCGACAAGGTGGCGACATAACTGCGGTAAATCCGCGCAGCGATGGCTTCGTCTTCGTCGATGGCTTGCTTGAGCGCCGTCTCCGGATCGATCAAGGCATTTTTCCACAAGGACATGGCGGTTTGTATGCGCCGTATCAGTTGTTTATCGGTAGTGATGGCCAAATCTTGTACCAGCGAAAAACAATCATCGCTGTCCATAATCGAAAAGCGATCTTTCAAACCCAAGGCTTGGGCTTCCTGACGCAGAATTTTCACGCCCAGCGAATGAAAGGTCGACACAGTGAGCTGCCGGGCTTGGCGCGGTTCGGCCAATAACTTGGCAATGCGTTCCTGCATTTCCATGGCGGCCTTATTGGTAAAGGTCAGCGCCGCGATATGTTTCGGTTCATAGCCGTGCAATTCGATCAAATTGACGATTTTTTGCGTGATCACGCGGGTTTTGCCCGAACCTGCACCGGCCAGCACCAGACAAGGACCATCCATATAATTGACAGCGTTGCGTTGGGGAGTATTGAGGCCGTGGGACATAATCTTGTGAAAAGCAAATCAGGCACCATTGTAGCCGGATTTACGCGCCTGTTTGTTTTTCCCCGAAGCAGAGTAAACTAGCGCCCATTATTGTCCCGCCAACAAGGTCAGACCATGCAATTCGAACACTTAGTGGAAATCAACGATCTCCCCAACCCACTTATCCTCATCATCAGTCGCGCCCAACTGTGGCGCGGTCTGGTGCTGCGTGCCGAAACACCAAAACTGTTCATCGATTACCTCGACAGCGCCGATATTTCTGCCCGCAGCGAACAAGGCATGCAACGCAGCCTGCGTTACGGTGAGCTCACGGTCGTCGACACGGTCGTGCTCACGCCGCAACAAGAAGTGCGCTACTTGGTCGCCGCACAAGGTGAGATTCCGGCATCGTCACTGCATATGCGTATCGAAGAACCGCAGCCAGACGCCTTGTTTGTGCGCTTCACCTATGTCGACGGTGCCAGCGCCGAACAAGATGCCGAAAATGAGCTCTACAACGAGTACCGCCGCTCGGCCTATCAGGAAGCCGACATCGATACCGTGCGCATCATCCGCGAACTGGCCGAAATCGGCCGGCTCGATGGCTTGGTAAACTAACTGAAAAAAAAACAGCGGCCGCATAATCTGCGGCCGCTGTTTTTTTTCTTACGTCAGTCTCAGAAACCCAAGCGCACGTCAAACCTGAAGCTGTTGGAACGATACGCATTAGCACCGACCGAACCGAGCCAGCTAAAGTTAGTCTGCACGCCCCGACGAGTGCGGAAGTTGAGGCCGAAACCGAGTGACTCTACATTCTCCGGCAAGCCCAACACCGTCACACCGTAGTTGGTACTGCCGGCACCCAAATCGGTGTAATACATGCTTTGGTTCACATCTCCACTGGCACGGTGACGCAACTCCAGTTTCATCGATGGCGTCAGCTGTCCGGAAGCGAAGCTGTAATCCTTGAATACTTCCAAGCCACCGGCTACCGTCGTATCGGTAAAACTGCTCTGGTTAAAACTCAAAGCCAGCAAGCTGCCCTGTTCGTTGTAAGCGTTGAGCTTGGTATGCAAGACATTAAGACGACCGAACGGATGCAGGCGAATATCATCAAACTTCAGTTCGCGCGTGAGCGTGACTGAGGCGAAGGCGACCTCGCCACTGCGGCTGCCGTTGAGCAGCACGCTGTTGACATCATCCCAGCGATGGTTATCATAATTAACACTGCCACCACCGAGGCTGGCATCGATGAACCAGTCTTGCGCAGGCTTATAAGTCAGATACAGGCTGCCCGACCATTGCTTGGCTTTACTGTCGCTGCCGAACAAATCCATGGTCGTGGTATCGCGCGCATAACCGATCGAGGCACCAGCGATCAGGCGTGGGTTGAGCATCACATCGCCACCGACGGTGAGGCCAGCACTGGAAAACTTGGCGCGTCCGCCGTCACCGGTGTCCATGCCACCGACATCGATATTACCGGCACTCCAGATACCGATAGATTGGCCGCCGATCTGCAGCACATCATTGCCCGGTGCCGGCATACTGTCGGCGTCGAGCGTGCTGCGATTTTTGACCGGCTGTGGCAAGTCATCATTGCCGACAAACGGCCCACCGGTTTGACGTCCGCCCTCGGCCATGCCGAAAGTGCCCGGTGCCGCCGTGTAACGGCCTTCGCTGCTGAGGTTTTGCGCGATTTTGTCGCCGACCATACGCAAGGTATCAAAGTAAGGACCATTGAGGCCGATATTGAAACGATTACGAATCGCGAAATCACCATGCAAGAGCTGCACATGGCTGGAAACATTGCTCATTTGCGCGACAGTAAAGCGCTGCACCGCAGCGACGTTGGCCGCCACATGCTGATTGACAACGGCATTACTGGCAGGATCCGGGCGTTTCGCCACCGTCAGCGCCAGCACCGCACTGGTACCGGCCACAGTAAGCGTATCGCCGCCGTACACCGCGGTGATACTGTGCGGGCCTAAGCCCAAACTGCTGGTGAGCAAACTGGCACTGCCGGCACTAATCGTCACAGTACCGAGCAATACGCTGCCATCCATGAATTTCACACTACCAGTAGCCGTCGCCGGCGTGATACTGGCTTGTAAAGTCAGACTTTGTCCCAGCATCGGTGCGCTCATCGAACTGCTGACAACCAGCGTCGCACTGACCAAGTTCTGCACCTGCACCGTCAAACTCGCCGTCGCCGCTGCATACGTGGCATCGGCCGCCTTGGTGGCTGTCACCACACAATTACCGGCGGCATTTCCCGCTGTCAGCACATTAGCCAGCAGCGTACACGTACCGGAACTGAGCGCATAACTGAGCGCCCCGCTGCCGGAACCGCCGCTCGCACTGAGCAAGGTCTTGCCAGTATTTTTCATGATGCTGAGCTTATCACCGCTCAGAACCAAGCCAGCCTGGGCATTCTTACCGACCGTCAAGGTATACGTCTGCGTAGCTGCCGCATTGATACCTGTGACTGCGGCCTGACTGGCCGTAATGGCGCTGGTCCCGGCGCTGACCGGCGTAATCACGCCACTGGCATTGACCGTTGCCACCGCAGGGCTGGCACTGCTATAAGTGATCGCACCGTAACTGCCGCCACTCAAAGTCGAGCTGGCCGCATTGTTGACGCTGCTGCCCATGGTCGTACTCAAGGCCGCCGGTGTGGCAAAACTCAGCAGTGGTGTCGGCAATGCCGAGACCGTCACACTGTAAGTCTGCGTGGCAACAGCATTGATACCCAACACCGCCGCTTGCGTGGCGCTGATCGTGCTGGTACCGGCGCTGACTGGTGTGATGACACCGCTGTTGCTGACCGTTGCTACTGCCGTATTGGAACTGCTGTAAGTGATGATTCCGTAACTACCGCCACTCAAAGTCGAGCTGGCGATATTCGTCAGACTGTTTTGCATACCCACACTGGCTGCGCTCGGCGTGGCAAATGTCAGTATCGGTTGTGGCAAGGCCGTTACCGTCAAACTGTAGCTGCGTGTGACCGCGGCATTCACACCGGTGACTGCTGCTTGCGTGGCCGTGATCGTTATGGTGCCGGCGCTGACTGGTGTCACCACACCACTGGCGCTGACCGTTGCCACTGCCGTATTGGAACTGCTGTAAGTGATGACGCCGTAACTGCCACCGCTCAAAGTCGAGCTCGCTGCATTGGTCAAGCTGTTACCCATACCGATACTTGCGGCACTCGGTGCGGAAAAACTCAGCGTACCGACTGGCAGACTGGTCACCGTTAAGCTATAGGACTTGGTCGCTTGCGCATTCAGCCCTGTTACCGCCGCTTGCGTGGCCGTGATCGTACTGGTGCCGGCGCTGATCGGTGTGATCACACCACTGACACTGACCGTTGCTACTGCGGTATTGGAACTGCTGTAAGTAATAACGCCGTAACTGCCGCCGCTCAAAGTCGAGCTCGCTGCATTGGTCAAACTGTTACCCATACCGATACTGGCTGTGCTCGGTGTACTGAAACTCACGATACCAAGCGGCAGGCTGCTTACGGTCAAGCTGTAGCTTTGTGTGGCTTGGGCATTTACCCCAGTCACCGCCGCTTGCGTAGCCGTGATCGTACTAGCGCCGGCGCTGACTGGTGTGATGACACCGCTGGCGCTGACCGTTGCCACTGCCGTGTTCGAACTGCTGTAAGTGATGACGCCGTAACTGCCGCCGCTCAAAGTTGAGCTCGCTGCATTGGTCAAGCTGTTACCCATGCCGACACTGGCGGTGCTTGGTGTCGTAAAACTCACGATACCAAGCGGCAGACTTGTTACGGTCAAGCTGTAGCTTTGTGTGGCTTGGGCATTCACCCCAGTCACCGCTGCTTGCGTAGCCGTGATCGTAGTGTTGCCGGCGCTGATCGGTGTAATCACACCGCTGGCACTGACCGTTGCCACTGCGGTATTCGAACTGCTGTAAGTGGTGACACCATAACTACCGCCACTCAGCGTTGAGGTTGCGGCATTCGTCAAACTGTTTTGTACACCCACACTGGCGGCACTCGGCGTGGCAAATGTCAGTACCGGTTGTGGCAAGGCTGTTACTGTCAAGCTGTAAGTCTGGGTCGCTTGCGCATTCACCCCAGCCACCGCCGCTTGCGTAGCCGTGATCGTACTAGCGCCAGCACTAACTGGTGTGATCACACCACTGACACTGACCGTTGCTACTGCGGTATTGGAACTGCTGTAAGTAATAACGCCGTAACTGCCGCCGCTCAAAGTCGAGCTCGCTGCATTGGTCAAACTGTTACCCATACCGATACTGGCTGTGCTCGGTGTACTGAAACTCACGATACCAAGCGGCAGGCTGCTTACGGTCAAGCTGTAGCTTTGTGTGGCTTGGGCATTTACCCCAGCCACCGCTGCTTGCGTAGCCGTGATCGTACTAGCGCCGGCGCTGACTGGTGTGATGACACCGCTGGCGCTGACCGTTGCCACTGCCGTGTTCGAACTGCTGTAAGTGATCGCACCGTAACTGCCGCCACTCAAAGTTGAGCTCGCGGCATTGGTCAAGCTAGTACCCATACCGACACTGGCTGTGCTCGGTGTCGTAAAGCTCAAGGTACCGACTGGCAGAGTTGTTACGGTCAAGCTGTAACTTTGTGTGGCTTGGGCATTTACCCCAGTCACCGCTGCTTGCGTAGCCGTGATCGTACTAGCGCCAGCACTGACTGGTGTAATGACGCCACCGGCACTGACCGTTGCCACTGCCGTGTTCGAACTGCTGTAAGTGATGACGCCGTAACTGCCGCCACTCAAAGTCGAGCTCGCTGCATTGGTCAAGCTAGTACCCATACCGACACTGGCTGTGCTCGGTGTCGTGAAGCTCAAGGTACCGACTGGCAGACTGGTCACCGTTAAACTATAGGTCTTGGTCGCTTGCGCATTCACCCCAGTCACCGCCGCTTGCGTAGCCGTGATCGTACTAGCGCCGGCGCTGACTGGTGTGATGACACCGCTGGCGCTGACCGTTGCCACTGCCGTGTTCGAACTGCTGTAAGTGATCGCACCGTAACTGCCGCCACTCAAAGTTGAGCTCGCGGCATTGGTCAAGCTAGTACCCATACCGACACTGGCTGTGCTCGGTGTCGTAAAGCTCAAGGTACCGACTGGCAGAGTTGTTACGGTCAAGCTGTAGCTTTGGGTCGCTTGCGCATTTACCCCAGTTACCGCCGCTTGCGTAGCCGTGATCGTACTAGCACCAGCGCTGACTGGTGTAATCACACCGCTGGCGCTGACCGTCGCCACTGCCGTGTTCGAACTGCTGTAAGTGATGACGCCGTAACTGCCACCGCTCAAAGTCGAACTCGCCGCATTGGTCAAGCTGTTACCCATACCGACACTGGCTGTGCTCGGAGTCGTAAAGCTCAAGGTACCGACTGGCAGACTTGTTACGGTCAAGCTGTAGCTTTGTGTGGCTTGGGCATTTACACCAGTCACCGCTGCTTGCGTAGCCGTGATCGTACTAGCGCCGGCACTGACTGGTGTGATCACACCGCTGGCGCTGACCGTCGCTACTGCTGTATTTGAACTGTTGTAAGTGATGGTGCCATAACTACCGCCGCTCAAAGTTGAGCTCGCTGCATTGGTCAAGCTGTT
>NZ_JASJVS010000065.1:0-20707 GCF_035019605.1 Undibacterium sp. 5I2
GTAAAAAACGACGCTGGGTTCCCGCCAAAAGCATGCGGGAATGACGCGGTATGCGGTGTTTCAGGTGTAAAAAACGTCCATCAGGCTTTTGCGACAGCCTCTTTAGGGCGGGGAGGATGTCAACGGATGGCCGCACACTAGGCATTCCCTTAGTGTGGTTTCCCAGATTGCTGCATGCCAAACCGGAGCAGCTGCAACATTATGAGCTATCGATTAATGGTATTCATTGGGACGAGCTGGACGAAGACATTGCGGTGGCGGGTCTTCTGGCTGGTCGCGGCGATGCTAGTAGTCTGTCGGACTTGGGAGTAATCGGCGGCAAAATCGCCTGAGCGGTCCATATTTCGTCTATTTTTTTTCAATACGCCAGGGAAGCGCAGATTTAATCCAAGTGGTTTGCCCGCCGCCACTGAGGCGCACTTGCGTCGCCCTAGTGGCCTGACCAAGATTGCGGCTTAGCTTGTGGCTTAAGGCGGTCCGAATTGACGCGTCACGAAATTGTTGCGGCAAAAAAGTGATCGATTCCATGCTTCTCCAGCGGCACCATACGATCCAGGTATTTGACTAAAATTCGATAGGTATCGCGATCGAGGCGCGGCTTGCCGTTGCTGAGCAGTTCGGACAGTTCGGCACTGTTGCCGGCGCGGCCGAGATAACACCAAGCTTCGATCACATGATAGATCTTGCCTTCTTTAAGCAGGGCCGGGCCGGCGAAGGGCCAAGCCTTGAGTTTCATCTCATTGAGCGCATCGATCAGGCGTAAATTATGCTGTAGCGGCGATTCTTTGCCGCAGCAAGCGCCCTTGCATTGTTTGAGTTGATAGGCGAAGCAGGGTTTGCCAGCGCCGCCCGATTCCAAACCCAGGGTGGCCGCACACAATTGAAATTGTCGCACTGCTTGCATGAGAAATTCGCGCGCGCTCGCGCCGCTTTTGAACAGTCCGTATAACTGTTCCTGGCGACCGAGATCGAGGTCGCGCGCATACGCCAATTGCGGCTGCAATAAGCCGCTGCCGGTATCGACCAAACGCCAGGAACAAAATTCCGAATTGCGCCGCAACTGACGGTTGAGGGTAGGCTGGCGTTCTTTGATCAGGCGTGCCTCGGTGATCAAGGCATCGATTTCACCTTCACATTCCAGCCATTCGATGTCACGAATTTGCTGCGAAATATTGAGTTCTTTGGCCAGCGCATGGTCGGAGGAGAAATGCGACAACACGCGCTGACGGACGGTATTACTTTTGCCTATGTAGAGTGGCAGCTGGTTTTCACCGAAAAACAAGTAGACGCCGTGCCCTTTCGGTAATTCATCGATTAAATGTGGATCCAATTGTGACGGCAAACTGCTGCGCGAGGTCAGTTGCTTGACAATTGCCTGTAATTCCTCAGCCGGCATGGTTTCTTCCAGCCGCCGCCAGAATTGGTACACCGCTTCGGCATCGGTGAGGGCGCGATGGCGTTGGCCGTCTACCTCTAACTGGTGGCGTTCCATCAGGCTGTCGAGATTATGTTTGGGGAATTGCGGAAACAATAAGCGCGATAATTTCAAACTGCATAGCACGGTGGCGCGAAACGGCAGACCGACGCGTTTGAATTCATTTTTCAAAAAACTGTAATCGAAGCGCGCATTGTGCGCGACCAAGACATGGCCTTGCAGCCGCTGCAAGATCTCTGCTGCCAGTGTGGCGAACTGAGGCTCGGCCACCACCATATCGGCAGTAATGCCGGTCAATTGTTCGACGAAGGCGGGAATACTGCATTCCGGATTGAGCAACTGACTCCAGCGCTGCACCTGTTCGCCGTCGAAACTGACGATGGCGATTTCGAGAATGCGATCGCGAGTGGCGATGGTGCCGGTGGTTTCGAGATCAAGAAAGGCGAGCGGACTGGCGAGTAAGGTCAAAATAAGCACTCAAGCTGAAAAGGTGAGGTATTGTAACGTGCGGTCAGCTTATCCGTCGCGACGATCCTTGTTTGAGCGCTGTCTGCAGCTTGTTTGATCTAGTCGAGCGCGGCCCGGCGTGGTCCATGTTACAAGCATGCTGACTGTTACTCTTACTTTCATGAGCATGCCATGTTGACATTACAATTGAGCGATCTCACGCTCGAAGAATTTCTTGCCGATTACTGGCAGCAAAAACCGGTTTTGCTGCGTCAGGGTTTTCCGTATTTTCACGATTTGTTGCGGCCCGATGAATTGGCCGGTTTGGCCTGCGAGGAGCAAATCAGCTCGCGTTTGATTTATAAAAAAGATCAGCAATGGCAAGCCGAAACCGGGCCGTTCGATAATTACGGCAAGCTTGGCCATAAAGATTGGACACTGGTGGTGCAGGCGGTTGATCATTGGTCGCCCGAAGTGGCACGCCTGGTTGACGCATTTTCCTTCCTTCCGACATGGCGGCTCGATGATGTGATGATCAGTTACGCCACCCCAGGTGGTGGCGTGGGGCCGCACATCGATCTGTATGATGTCTTCATTTGTCAGGGCTCGGGCCGCCGCCGTTGGCGCGTTGGTGCACGCGGTCCGCACCGCCAGTTCGCCGCCCATCCGGCTTTGTGGCATACCGAAGCGTTTGATGCCCTCATCGATGTCGAGGTCAGCAGTGGCGATATTCTGTATATTCCGCCGGGCTTCCCGCACGAAGGCGTGAGCTTGGAAAATTCCATGAGTTTTTCGGTCGGTTTTCGCAGCAAATCGGCGCGTGATATGCTCAGCGGTTTGGCCGATTACCTGATCGATGAAGAGCTCGGTGAGGCGCTCATCAGTGATCCGGGACGGCCGTTGCAGACTTATCCGGCGCAGATCAGTCGGGCTGATGTGGCGGCGCTGCGTGCGCAAATGCAGGCCGTGCTTGATGATGACGCTTTGGTCGCTGATTTTATTGCTGGTTTCTTGTCAAAAACGCGTAATGAACTCGATTTGCAAGAACTCGAAGAGCCCTTGGAATCAGCGCAATTGGCACAGCAGTTGCAGCAGTTCGGTTTGGTGCGTACCGGTGGGTTGCGGTGTTTCTATGTTGACGAGGGCTGGCGCGACGGGGTTTGTCATGTTGATGGCCAGCGTAGGACTTTCGGTGCCGCGTCAGCGTCAGTGGTGCGCGTTTTGTGTGACCAGAAACGCCCCGATAGCGCCGTACTCAGCGCCGCGCTCGAAGATGCCGATTTTGCTGCGGCCTTGTTGGCTTGGGTGAATCAGGGTTATTGGTATTTCGACGAGTAAGGTGCATCGCGGGGAAACAGAAAGCGCGCCGTGGCGCGCTTTCTGTTTTTCAGGCGGTTCAATCAGACCGGCAGGGCGATCTGATGATCGGTGCTGAACTGGTAATCGCGGAATACATGTTCGGCGCTCAGTAATTGATAGCTGCCATCGGCATTCTTGTGGCTGGTGTCCTTGAGACGATAGGTCAGTTGACCGCAAGTCCAGCAATTAAAATTGCGCATGTGGGTGCACAGGCAAGTCTTATCCATGACCACGACTTTTTTCGCTTCCGGATGGGCCGCTACTTCGCGGTTGTAGGAAGTGATGTAGGCGCAGTTGCCGTTACCATCGAGCAGATAACCATACGATTCGCAGCCAGGACGCACGCCGTCGCCAATGGCCGGAGTGCTTTTCAACATGCGCATCGGGTAGCCGGTTGGCGAGATGTTGTTGACGATGATGTCGTCTTCGCTGGCCTTGAAATATTCTTGTTTCACCGAGGCTGGCAAACCGCATTCGTCCGTGACCGTGAAACGCGTCGCCACCTGTACGCCGGCAGCGCCGTTTTCGAGGAAGGCGACGGCATCGCTGCCAGTGAAAATGCCACCGGCCGCAATCACCGGGATAGCCAGGTTTTCCGCCTGCAGATAGGTGACGACTTCGGTGACGATGGTTTGCAAATCATACTCGGCCCAATCGGGACCGAAACCGAGATGGCCGCCGGCCAGCGGACCTTCGACCACGATGTAATCGGGGAAGCGGTTGAGCTTGGCGTTTTTGCGCAGAAATAATTGCAGTGCGCGTACCGAGGAGACGATGATGCCGAGTTTGGCGTCACGAAAGCGCGCATGCTCGGCCATGAGGCCGAAGGAACCGAGATGCAAACCGGCGCTCAAGGTGATGCCGTCAATGCCGGCATCGAGCGACGATTCCAAGCGCACCTTGAGGGTTTCGCGTGGACCATTCATCGTCAACTTTTCCATGCAGTTGACAAAAATCATGCCGCTGCCTTGTTTGGCTTCCATGGTTTTGCCAACATGCAGGCGCGTCGCTTCTGCCAAGTGCTCGAGATTGAACTTGATCTCGGTCTTGTCAGTGTTGTTGATATTGTATTTGTAGAATTTGGTTTTTTCTTTGATGTAGCTGGTGTCGAAGCGACGATCGGAGACATCGTGCACCATCGCATCGGAAATATGGCCGATGCCACCGAGACGCGCTGCCACCAGCGCCAGTTCGGCGGTGGAAATGTCGACGCCCATCCCGCCTATCATGATAGGTACCAATTCATCTTTGCCTAATTTCAGGCGAAAATCATCTACTCGTTTCATTGCTGTCCTTGACACATTGAGCTTTAAGTTCACACCCAGACTGAGTGAAGCCGTCATTCAGAATGGCGGCGCCCCAGATTGTAAGCCAGCCTAGGAGTGTGCTGTGAATAATTTAGCAGGCGTTTTTGGTAAACTTGGCAGTGTTGGGCGGTGAGAATATTTCTCGGTAAAACAGTGCCAAAATATTATTAATTGTGAAGTAGCCGGCAACAGAGCGACGAAGCACGGTAAATAGTCATATTTAGAGTGTTTCACCTAATTTTTATTCTGATTTTACCAGCACTGCCGCCTTGGTGCTCGCCTTCAACGATTTTTTTGCCTCTGAATTTTTCTTACCTACGCTTGATCATCGTCAAACTGCCGCAGCGCTAGCGCTCCTGCACGATACCCTGCGCGGCAGGAAAAGACATCACGAAAACATTACCAGCGCCATTTTTTCCAGGCTTTTTGTTGTTCCGGTGTCAAAAAAGTCCAAGCCAAGAAGCGACTTTGTTTTTGCCCCTGTTGCATGCTGATTTCGCGTTGTTCCGTCACCTTGAGGCGTTTGAGCGTCGCTTTCAGGACCGCCAGGTTGCTTGCCTTCGACACCAGGGTAGTGAACCAGAAGCACTGGCCGCGTAAGGTCGCGCTCTCGTTCATCATGGTTTGAATGAAGCCGACTTCGCCGCCCGGACACCAGAGTTCGGCATCCTGCCCGCCGAAGTTGAGCCGTGGGCCAGCCGCTGGCAGCGCGTTGTTTTTCCCTAGTTGCTGCCATTTGCGCGCCGAGCCGGCGGCCGCTTCCGCTGCTGAGGCATGAAATGGCGGATTGCACATGGTCAGATCGAACCAGTCATCGGCCCCGATGATCTGCTGCAGAATCGCCGTTGGTGTGGTTTGCCGCCGCAATTCTATTTGTGCCGCCAGCTTGGGGTTGGCCTGTAAGATGTGCTGCACATTATCGAGTGAGGTTTGGTTGATATCGCTGGCGACAAATTGCCAGCCATAGCTGGTCGCACCGAGTAAGGGATAGACGCCGCTGGCACCGGTGCCGATATCGAGCACGCGAATGCCGGCCGCTTTCGGCAAGCGACCGAGGTGGCAACTGCTGAGCAGATCGGCCAGATAGTGCAAGTAATCAGCGCGTCCGGGAATGGCTGGGCACAAATGCTGCGCTGGCAGCTCCCAATCTTGAATGCCATAGTCGCTCAATAACAGGGCACGGTTGAGTGCCTTGACGGCGGCGGCATCGGCAAAGTCTATGCTGTGTTGGCCGTGCGGATTGCGGATCACAAATTCAGTCAGGCGCGCATCGTCTTGCATGAGGCGGACGAAATCATAGTGAGCTTGATGGCGATTGCGCGGGTGCAGCTGGTTTTCTGACATGATTCTCAATCTTAAGGAGTCGGCGCGCGTCAACAGCGACGCGCCCTCCCGTATTGTAAGCCGGGATGGTAACGGGCAGGGCTGCGGCGAACATTAGAGGGCTCACCCTAATTAATTTTCTCTTGCCTTCTTTTCATCATTGCGTCACAAACCCTTGCCACACTCTAGTCGGTCTGGATCGGCTGTCAGTTCACGGCCCTCCCATTTTCAAACAATTGAAACAGGAAAGTCATGAAACTTCATACGATCGCCATCGCTTGCGCGATGACTGTGTTGGCCAGTGCTTGCGGCAGCAGCCCTTCATTTTTCAGCGCCGCCGCCGCGCCGACTTACAGTGTGAGCGGTGTCGCTTCGACCGGCATCGCCTTGGCCGGCGTTACTATCAGTGCCACCGATGTCAGCGGCGCCGTTACCAGCTCGAGCTTGACCGATGCGAGTGGTCATTACACGCTCAAGCTCAGCGGTCCTGGTCCTTTCCTGCTGACCACGCCGATCAATGATAGCGATGGCACGCCGGTATTGTTGTCATCGGTACTGGTGCCGGCCGCAGCGGTGCCGGGCCAAGCCTATGTGGTGCAAGCCAATCTCAATCCCCTCACTTCCTTGATCTCGCAACGCGTGCTCGGTGCCGTGCCGACCGTTGCGACCAGCACGGCCAGTGTGGTGGCCGGCTTGACGGCAGCGAAACTCGCAGCGGCTCAACAAGATATCGCCACGCTGTTTCAGAATGTTTATACTGCAATGGCGATTCCTGCCAGCGAAACTGCCGACCCGATTGCCAGTACCAGTTATCAGGCCGGTGCGGCCGATCCGCTCGATAATCTGTTCAATTTGGCGCGCTTTAATCTGCACAACGGCCAAGTCAGCATCGGTACCGATGCCAATCGCGCGCTCGTCAGTGTGCCGGTCAGCGGCGCGGTCGCCAGCGCGGTACCGGCCACGGCCGTCACTTCCTTGCTCGCATTGAGCAAGAGCGCGACGACCACGCCGATTACCAATATCATCGTCATCGTCGGTGAAAATCAAACCTTCGACGGCGTATTCGGTGCCTACGCTGCACCGAGCGGTCAGACGATTAAAAATCTGTTATCGCAGGGCATCATCAATGCCGACGGCACGCCTGGTCCGAATTTTAAATTGGCCTTGCAAAATCAGGGTGGCAATCAAGCTGCTTACAATGTCACGCCGGTGCGTGGGGCTGCTTACGCCACTTTACCTCAACCTATGCAGATCGGTGAAGTGACCGCGAGCTTGCAAACTCTGGGCGGTACGCCTGATCCGGCATTTCCGGCTACCTTAGCACCGGGTCCGTTTCAGATCACTAAATATGTACCCTACAGCGTGTCGATCGCCAATCCCATCGGTACCACCACGGGTGATCCGGTGCATCGTTTCTTCCAAATGTGGCAGCAAACCGGCGGCGACAATGCCAAGCTCGATATGTACACTTGGATCGCCGCTTCGGTCGGCCAGGGCGGCGATACCACCGGCATCACCCCGGCCAACCCTTCCCAGGGTGGTGAATTGATGGGGTTTTTCAACATGAGTACCGGTGATGCACCGTATTTCAAAACACTGGCGCAAACCTATGCGATGAGTGATAACTATCACCAATCGATACTCGGTGGTACCGGTGCCAATTTCTTTGCCATTGCCACGGCTGACGTCCCTTACTTCAATACGGCCGGCGTGCCTGCGGTGCCGCCGGCGAACCAAATTGAAAATCCGAATCCTTTGGCTGGCACGGCCAACTTCTATACGCGCGACGGTTACAGCGGCGGTTCTTACGTCAATTGTTCCGACTCTACCCAGCCGGGTGTGGCACCGATTTTAGCGGTCTTGGCCAGCAAAAAAGTGGCGAGTAACTGCGATGCCGGTAAATATTACCTGGTCAATAACTACGGCCCCGGCTACGATATGAACGGTAATTTGCAGCCTATCGGCCCAAATAATTACAACTACCCACCGCAAACCGTGCCGACCATTGCCGAAGCCTTGGCCAATAAAGGCGTGTCGTGGAAATGGTATACCGGCGCGCGCGAATTGGCCGACGTCGCCACCGACGCCGCCGCATTCCATGTGCCGGCTGCGTATGCACAAGCGATTCAATACAATGCGATTGGTGATCCCTTGGTGGCATCGAGCAAAGTCATGACGACACCGGCGCTCAAAGCCGGCTTGGTTGGTTTGACCAGCTTTTTTGCCGATGTAAAGAACGGCACCTTGCCGGCGGTCTCTTTTGTGGTACCGAAAAATCTCGACAGTGGTCATCCTGGGTATTCGGTGGCGGCCAAGTATGAGTATTTCTTGCAAAATCTGATTGGCCAGGTTCAGGCCAATCCGAGCTTGTGGGCACATACTGCCATCATCGTCATGACGGATGAAGGTGGCGGCCATTTTGACACTGGTCCGATCCAAAACATCGATTTCTTTGGCGATGGCCCGCGCATTCCCTTCTTGGTGGTGTCACCGTATGCACGCACGAACTTCATCGATCATACCTATCATGATCACTCGTCGGTCTTGAAATTCATTGAGCGTAACTGGAAGTTGCCGCCTTTGTCGGCACGCAGCCGCGACAATCGTCCTAACCCTATCAATACGGCGGCAGATTTGTATCGTCCGGTGAATCAGTCGGCGCTTGGCGATTTGACCAGTATGTTCAATTTCTGATTACGTAGTACGAGTGAAAACGGGGCTGCTTTGGCGGCGCCGTTTTTTTTTGTTTTTACATTCCTCATTTTTCCGGTTTTTATGCGTCTGTCATCGTCCTTCTCTTTGCTGCTCGTGGTATTGCTGACAGCTTGTTCCAAAGCCGATCCGGTGGTGCCGGCTGCGCCAACTGCATCGGCTGCGCCGGTCGCCGTCAAAGCCAGTCCGGCGGCGTGGCTGCGCTATCCCGAACCGAACATTCCCTTGAGTGCCGCCGCTACATTGGGCAAGCAATTGTTTTTCGATGTAGGCCTGTCGGCATCGGGGAAAATGTCTTGTGCCAGTTGTCATAGTCCGGAGCATGCCTATGCGGCGCCAAATCAGTTGGCCATGCAGTTGGGTGGCCGCGATATGCAGCAAAGCGGAACGCGTACCGTGCCATCCTTGCGCTATCTCGATTACACGCCAAAATTTACGCGGCACTTCTATCAACCCTCGGCCGAAGGTGTAGAAGATGAAGGGCCGACCGGCGGTTTTACGCACGACGGTGCGCTCGACAGCCGCGCCGCGCAGGCGGCGGTGCCTTTGTTGGCAGCGCATGAAATGGCCAATCTCGATGCGGCCGGCTTTGTGCAAAGTCTGCGCCACAGCAGTTCAGCGAGTGCCTTCATCCAGCTCTACGGTGCCGCCACATTGGAACAGCCGCAGCAAGCTTTGGCGCAGGCCGGTTTGGCCTTGGAAGCGTTTCAGACTGAGGATTTCAGCTTTCATCCCTATCGCAGTAAATTCGATGCTGTCGTGGCAGGCAAACAGACATTGAGCGATTCCGAAGCGCGTGGCTTTATCGTGTTTCACGATGCCGCGAAAGGCAATTGTGCCAAGTGCCACAGCGACCGCGTTGGGGCTGGTGGGCGGCCGGCGCAATTTACTGATTTTGCCTTTGCCGCGCTCGGCGTGCCGCGCAATGCGGCGATACCGGCGAATAAAAATCCGGCATATTTTGATCTCGGCTTGTGCGGCCCGTATCGCCACGATCTCAAGGCCGAGTCGGAATACTGTGGCATGTTTAAAACCCCGACGCTGCGCAATGTCGCTACGCGTCAGGTGTTTTTTCATAATGGGGTATTTCATAGCCTCGATGAAGTCGTGCATTTTTATGCCGAGCGCGACCGACACCCGGAAAAATGGTATGCCAAGCGCGCCGGAAAAGTGCTGCGCTATGATGATTTGCCGGCGCGCTTACGCGGTAATGTCAATCATGTCGATGAACCGTTCAAAGCTTCATCTGCCAGCCATATGAGCGAGGCCGAGATGCAGGATTTGATCGCTTTTTTGAAAACTCTTAACGACGAATGAAAGCGCATACGAATTCGTCGTGCTGGTTCGGCCAATTAGCCATGCTATATGGTAATTGTGGATTAAATGTAACAAGTTAACATTATTTTTATCGGATTTGCGCGTAAAACCCCGTCGTTCAGAGGCTGTCGCAAAAGCCTGATGCACGTTTTTTACACCTGAAACACCGCATACCGCGTCATTCCCGCATGCTTTTGGCGGGAACCCAGCGTCGTTTTTTACACTGAAAATGCCACAATTTCTGGCATTTTCAGTTAACCACGAACGCCGCTGGGTTCCTGCCAAAAGCGCGCAGGAATGACGTGGCCACCAGTTGGGGTAATGATACCGACTGAAAACCCTTTTGCGACAGCCTCTTTAGGGCGGGGAGGATGTCAAGATAAACGTTTTGCCATCGGTTTCACGCCGCAGGAAGTGACGGATTTGAGTGAGTTTTTGAAAGTGCTATGACGCGCTCAGTTGGCATAGAAACAGCGCCCGCATACATGCAAATAGCTTTCGTTACCGCCGATGTCGATCTGGGCACCGCTATGCTGGCGCTGCCCGGCGGCGTTGACGCGGATATTCATGGTGGCTTTTTTTCCGCAGGAACAAATATTTTTTAATTCTTCCATGGTATCGGCCAAGGCCAGCAAATAACTGGAGCCGGGAAACGGTTCACCTAAAAAGTCACTGCGCAAACCGTAGCAAATCACCGGTACGCCGCGCAGATGCGCGAGTCGGTGCAATTGGCCTACTTGTTGGGGCGAAAGAAACTGCGCCTCATCGACGAGTACGCAACTGACTTGCGGCGCGCTGAGAAAAAAATCGTAACTACTGTCGAACACCGCGGCATCACGCTGCGGCCCCAAGCGTGAAGTGACCTTACCACTGCCATAGCGATGATCGATGGCGGCCGTGTAGAGGCAAACCTGCTGGCCTTGTTCTTCGTAATTGTGCGCGACCTGCAACAAGGCGGTGGACTTTCCGGCATTCATGGCGGAGTAGCGGAAGTAGAGCTTGGCCACAGGCAGGTCCTGATAAGTGGTGTGAAGGATGCGTATGGTAGCAAAAATTTCTCTGCTGAGCGCGGACTTATGTGCTTTGTGGCATCGGTAACAAGAGCTAATTGGATGTCGATTCAGTTGGCAGGCCCCTTGAAATCTTTTCACCCTGCCCAATCTTTGGATCAGCGGAAGGCCCATCCGGGGTCCGCGAAAACTTCATATCGCTTATTTTTTAAAGGATATCATCATGCGTAATTTTGACTTTGCTCCCCTGTATCGCTCAGCGATAGGTTTTGACCGTCTGGCCCAGTTGTTCGACGATGCGCAACGCAGCGACGCCACACCGAGCTATCCGCCGTATAACATCGAGCTCATCGCCGAAGATAAATACAGCATCAGCATGGCTGTTGCCGGTTTCGCACGCAACGAACTCGATATCGAAAGCGAGCGCGACACCCTGAAAATCATCGGTCGCAAAGCCAAAGAGGACAGTACAAGAAATTTTTTACACCGCGGCATCGCTGCGCGTGATTTTGAACACCGCTTCCGTTTGGCCGATCATGTCAAGGTACTCGGCGCACGCTTGGAAAACGGTTTGCTCACTATCGAGTTGGTGCGTGAAGTACCGGAGGCTTGCAAGCCGCGGCGCATCGCCATCGATGACGATAGCCTGCAATTGGCGGTAGCTGCCTGAGCGTAAGCTGAGCGGCAGCGGATTCTGAGCAAGCGGCTGCGCCGCGTCAGAGCAAGCAAAAAAACATGGGGGAAACCCCATGTTTTTTTTTGCGCTTGATTCTCATTCAGAAAAAAATGTCGTTTTTCCAACAAAAAGAAAATATTTCCATAAGTATTTGCTATCTTTAGCGCAATATTGTTACTATAGATCTACACTTCATATTGTCAGTAGAGAATCATTCTGCTGTGCCGACGCCGTGTTGTTTATCCCGCGTCACTCACATAATTCGTCAAAAAAAGGTGTGGTATGTCCAAGATTGTCATGGTTGTTGATGATTCTGCTTCGGTCCGTCAAGTGGTGGGTTTGGCTTTGCGTGGTGCTGGCTATGGCGTGATCGAGGCCTGCGATGGCGTTGATGCGCTGGCCAAGTTGAGCGGACAAAAGATTCATCTGATCATTTCCGATGTCAATATGCCCAATATGGATGGCATCACTTTCGTACAGGAGGTGAAAAAGCTGGCCGCTTACAAATTTACGCCTGTGATCATGCTCACGACTGAGTCACAGGAAGGTAAAAAATTGCAAGGTCAGGCGGCCGGTGCCAAAGCTTGGGTGGTTAAGCCGTTTCAGCCGGCGCAAATGCTCGCCGCCGTTTCCAAACTGATCCTGCCTTAACGAGGTCCAGCATGCTCAGCTTGTCGATAGACGGTGAACTGACGATTTATACGGCCGCAGCGGAAAAACAAAGGCTGCAGGCGTTTCTTGAGAGCGGCGACGAGCTCGAACTCAATCTTGCCAAGGTGTCGGAAATGGATACCGCCGGTTTGCAAGTGCTGATGTTGCTCAAGAAAGAAGCAGCACGACGCGGCAAGTCGCTGCGCTACGTCATGCATAGTAAAGCCGTACTCGAGATCTTAGAACTATCTCACACGATCGCCGCTTTCGGTGACCAGATCGTGCTGACCTAAGCAGCATACCCGCACCGCGAGTCGCGCCATGCTCGCATTGTTTCTCATCACAGCATTTGATAGCCACGCCTTGCGGAGGATAGAATGAGTTTCGATAGTGAAATGAAGGCAGCGCTGGAAACGTTCGTGCTGGAAAGCCGCGAATTACTGCAGGATATGGAAGAACTCTTGCTCGGTTTGGAGCAAGATGGTGCGGCACCGGAAGCGATCAATGCCATCTTTCGGGCGGCACACACAATCAAAGGCTCATCCGGGCTGTTTGGTCTTGAGCACATTGTACACTTCACACATCTGCTCGAAAGCGTGCTCGATCTCGTGCGCGACGCTGCCGTGCCGGTGACGCCGGCCTTGATCGCCGTGCTGCTGCCATGTCGTGATCATTTGGCTGAGCTCATTGAAGGCCTGGCGGACGGTGCCACTGGCGAGAGCGCCGAGTCGGCCTTGGCTGGTGCCGCCTTACACGAACAATTACGCACTTTCATGGCCCCGCGCGCTGAACTGTGCGCCACGCCGACAGAAACCACCACCAGTTCCTCGGGCGGTAGTCAGCTCGATGGCGGTAATTGGTATCTGTCACTGCGCTTCGGTGCCGATTGCTTGCGCAATGGCATGGATCCCTTGTCTTTCATCCGCTATCTGAGTACGCTCGGCGAGGTGGTGCAACTGCTGACCATTGCCGAGCGCTTGCCGGACATCGAATCCATGGATGCCGAAACCTGTTATCTCGGGTTTGAGGTCATCCTCAAGAGTGAGGCGACTAAGGAAACCATAGAAAACGTGTTTGAGTTTGTGCGTGAAGACAGTGTGATTCGCATCCTTCCACCGCGCAGTAAGATCGATGAATACATTGCCATCATCAATGCGCTGCCCGACGAATTGGAATTGATCGGCGAAATTCTCATTTCCAGCGGCGTGTTGACCAAGAATGAGTTGGCGGCCGGTTTGCAGATGCAGGCGCAGCAGAGCGGGCCAATTGGCGAAATTTTGGTCGAGCAAGACATGTTGCAGGGGCCGGTATTGCAAGCGGCCTTGAATAAGCAACAGCAAGTTAAAGAAGCCAAAACCCGTGAACGCCAAAATATTCGCGTCGATGCCGAACGTCTTGATAAGCTCATCGACCTGGTCGGTGAGTTGGTGATCGCCGGGGCCGGCTCACACTTACGCGCCAGCAAAACGCGTGATGCCGGCTTGCTGGAATCAACCATGGAAGTCATGCGCCTGGTTGAAGAAGTACGTGACAGCGCGCTGCAACTACGCATGGTTCCTATCGGTACCACCTTCAGCCGCTTTCAACGCGTGGTGCGCGATGTCAGCCTGGAATTGGGCAAAGATATTGTGCTCGAAATTTCCGGCGGCGACACCGAAGTCGACAAATCGGTGGTGGAAAAAATCGGTGATCCCTTGATGCACTTGGTGCGCAATTCCATGGATCATGGCATCGAATCGGCGGCGCTGCGGCAAGCACGCGGCAAGCCGGTACAGGGCACCTTGAGTCTGAACGCCTATCACGAATCGGGTACCATTATCATCGAAGTCAGTGATGATGGCGGCGGCCTCGACCGTGACAAAATTCTGGCCAAAGCGGTCGAACGCGGCTTGGTTGCAGCGCACGCGCAATTGAGTGACAAAGAAATTTATGCCTTGATTTTCGAACCGGGCTTTTCTACTGCCGATCAGGTTTCCAACCTGTCTGGGCGCGGCGTCGGCATGGACGTGGTTAAGCGTAACGTCACGGCTCTGCGCGGTAGTATCGATATCGATAGCCAGAGCGGGATAGGCAGCACCATGTGCATACGCTTGCCGCTGACCTTGGCGATCATCGATGGATTCTTGGTCGGGGTGGCTGATTCTTCCTTCGTCGTGCCGCTCGATAATGTGATTGAATGTCTGGAAATGCCTAAGCAAAGTGAGGCGCTCGACTACATGGATTTGCGCGGTGAAGTGCTGCCCTTTATTCGCCTGCGCAGTTTGTTCGAGATCGAAGGGGCGCTGCCGCGTCGACAGAATGTGGTGGTGGTCGGCTATGGCGGCAACAAGACCGGCTTGGTGGTCGATCGCTTGATGGGGGAGTTTCAAACCGTCATCAAACCGCTGGGTAAATTATTCAACCATGTACGCGGCATCGGCGGCTCGACTATTCTCGGCAGCGGTGAAGTCGCCTTGATACTCAGTGTGCCAGCCTTGACACAGTATTACGCCAAACAAGAACAACAGCAGCACCCGTTGTCGCCGGCTCCGACGCTGGCGTATACAAAATGAATACCCCTGTTTGTTTCTCGCGCAGCCAGTGCTGACCCGACCAATGTTGTTCCCCGCAGAAAGGAAGCACCGATGAAATCGCTCTTGGAATCATTACGGATGTGGCAAAAATTTTCCCTGGTAGGTCTGTTTGTGCTGGCCTTGTTCGGTCTGCCTTTCACACTCTATCTCAATACCATCAATGCCGATGTACAGACAGCGGTGATCGAAAAAACCGGTGCGGATGTCTTGCCCATGACGGTAAAAGCCTTACAACTGTTGCAGCGCCATTCTGCCTTGAATACCTTGGTGCTCGGTGGTAATGCCGACGCCAAAACTCAGCGCGATAGCACGGCGCAGGAAATTACCAGCAATACCGAGGCCATGCTGGCGGCTTTCAAACTCTCACCCGATCTCAAGCTCGAGGAAGTCGGCGCGCAATTCCGGCAGAGTTGGCAAACTTTGTACAATGAGCGCGACCGCTTGAGTCTCGAAGACAGCCGCAGTAAGCATCTGGCTTTGATCACGCAAATATTCGATTTGGTGGATAAAACTGCTGACAATTCCGGTTTGTTATTGAGTCCAGACTCGGGCATCTATTACCTCGCCACGCTGGCAACCGATAGTGTGCTGCATATTACCGAAGAAATTCGCCGTGCCCGCGCTGCCGGTGTCAACGTCCTCAATAGTAAAACTTTGAATGATCGCGATCGTGGTGAACTGGCCGCCCTCAATGCCGTGATCCGCAACGATATCGATCGCAGCGACCGCGTGATCAACAAGCTCATCGCTACCAATGCGGCGTATCGCGATCTGTTTACGGCAAAAATGGCGGAGCAAAACGCCCGCACCAAAGAAGCCGAGCAATTGATTGCGGAAAAAATTCTCAATGCCAGCAAATATGACTACGAAGTGGCCAATTATTCGAGTCGCATTTCGGCCGCTATCGACAGTACTCACGAGCTTGAACAACTGTTGTTGCGAGAAATGATCAAGCACAGCGATGAGCGCTTACATGCACTCAAAGCCGAACGTTTGAAAATGATTTCAGCCTGTTTGCTGCTGTTGTTGATCGTCGTTGCGCTGGCCTGGACCATGATTCATATGGTGATCAGCCAAGTCGGGCAGGAACCGAGCGAGGTGGTGGAATTTGCCGCCAAAGTCTCATCGGGTGATTTTTCCAGCTCGCTGAAGCTGCGCGATAATGATCTCACCAGTATCGCGGCGAATTTGCAATCGATGGTCGGGAATTTAAAAATGCGCATGGAAGAAACGGCCAGCGTCGCCAGAGAAAGCCTGCGTATCAAAATTGCACTCGATAATTGTGCTACCAATGTGATGATCGCCGATGTCGACCGCAATATCATTTACATGAATAAATCCATCGTGGACATGCTGTCGGCGGCTGAGTCGGATATCCGTAAAGCCTTGCCTGGTTTCAGTGTGGCGAAACTGTTGGGCGGTAACATCGACCAATTCCATAAAAACCCGGCACATCAAAAGCACTTATTGGGTACCTTTGTCAGCAATCACCGCGCCCAAATTACGGTCGGTGTGCGCACTTTCTCGCTCTCGGCCAATCCGGTATTGACCGAGCAGGGTGAGCGCTTGGGCAGCGTGGTCGAGTGGGTCGATCGTACCGAGGAAGTGGCGATAGAACATGAGGTCAGCGATGTGGTGGAACAAGCGGTGGCCGGTAACTTTACGATTCGTCTCAACGAGCAAGGGCGCACCGGCTTTTTTGGTAAGCTCAGTCAAGACATCAATCGCTTGATGGCGACCAGTGACGAAGGTCTCAATGAAGTTCTGCGGGTATTGGGTGCGATTTCCAAAGGCGATCTGACGCAAACCATTGTCAAGGAATATGCCGGTACCTTCGGTGCGCTGAAAGCCGCCAGTAATGAAACGGTCGATAAGCTCTCGCAAATTGTCACCGATGTGATCAATGCGACCGACGCCTTATCGAACGCCTCGGAACAAGTCAGCGCTACGTCACAGGCCTTGTCGCAGGCGGCCAGTGAGCAGGCTGCCAGCGTGGAAGAAACCAGCGCCAGTATCGAGCAAATGGCAGCCGGCATCAATCAGAATGCCGAAAATGCCAAGGTTACCGACGGCATCGCCGGCAAGGCGGCCAAAGAAGCGGTTGAAGGTGGTGTGGCGGTCAAACATACCGTCTCGGCGATGAATGATATTGCCTCGAAAATCGGCATTATCGATGATATCGCTTACCAAACCAATATGTTGGCGCTCAATGCCGCGATCGAGGCGGCGCGTGCCGGTGAACATGGCAAGGGCTTTGCTGTGGTCGCCGCCGAGGTACGTAAGCTGGCCGAACGCAGTCAGGTGGCGGCGCGCGAAATCGGCGACTTGGCCAGCGGCAGCGTGAAAACGGCGGAACGTGCCGGCGAGTTGATCGATGAAATTGTGCCAGGTATTGGTCGCACTTCTGATCTGGTGCAGGAAATCGCCGCTGCCTCGCAAGAGCAGTCGGCCGGGGTTGGGCAGATCAATACTGCGATGAACCAGATGAATCAGATCACGCAACAAAATGCCTCATCGAGCGAAGAGTTAGCCGCCACGGCGGAAGAAATGACCAGTCAAGCCGAGCAGTTGAAGGAATTGGTCGGCTTCTTCCGTATCGCCAATGTCACGCCACGGATTGCGGAAAGCCGGAATCAACGTCCGGGCAGCGGCAAACGCAGTCGAGCTGGTGCCGGCGCGGCCTTCGATGAAGCTAAATTCGAGCGCTTTTAGGAGACCGCTATGGGCAGCCTGAGCGAATCCAAACAGAGTAGTGCAATCGCGGCGCGCACGGCCATTGCCGGCGTGGCCGAGAGCGCGCAGTATCTGACGTTTATATTGGCCGGCGAAGTGTATGCGCTCGGTATTCTCAATATTAAAGAAATCATCCAGTATGGCGACCTGACCGAAGTACCGATGATGCCCAATTTCATACGCGGCGTGATCAATCTGCGTGGCAAAGTGGTGCCGGTGGTCGATTTGACGGCACGCTTTGGTCGCGGCGTCACTGCAGTGGCGCGCCGCACCAGTATTGTTATCATAGAGATGCTGCAGGCCGACGGCGACGAGGTACAAAGTTTGGGGGTGATGGTCGATGCGGTCAATGAAGTGGTCGACATCGCCGCTGCCGATATTGAACCACCACCGGCATTCGGGGCGCGCATACGTCCTGATTTCATCAGCGGCATGGCGCGCCGCGGCGGGCGCTTCATCATCGTTCTCAACTTGGCACAGGTCTTGTCGCTGGAGGAGATGTCGGCGTTCGGCAGTTCGCTCATCGGTGGCGACGCGCATGCCGCAACGGAGTTGGAGCATGGCGAGTAATGCCCACGCCGTGCCGGTAGTCCGCACACTCACGCCCGATGAGTTTGTTTGGATTGCGCGTTTTTTATATGAACGTACCGGTATTTCGCTCAACGAGGGCAAGCAGGCGCTGGTGATGGGGCGGCTGGATAAACGCCTGCGTAAGCAGGGTTTGTCCTCGTACCGCGAATATTTTTCACTGCTCGGCCGTCCCGGTTATGAAGACGAAACCGTGATGGCGATCGATCTGCTGACCACCAACGAAACCTATTTTTTTCGTGAGCATAAGCATTTCGAGTTTTTGCAAAAAGTAATTTTCCCGCAACATCCGCGGCAACGGATGCGGGTTTGGAGCGCTGCCAGCTCCAGCGGCGAAGAAGCCTATACTATCGCCATGACGCTGGCGGCTTTTTTTCCCGGTGATAACTGGGAAGTGCTCGGTTCTGATATCTCCACGCGCATGCTTGATAAAGCCCGGCGCGCGCTTTACCCTATGCTGGCAGCAGAAAAAATTCCGCCGTCGATGTTGAAAAAATACTGCCTCAAAGGGCGCGATGAATACGAAGATTTTTTTTTGGTCGACCCGCTGGTGACGGCCAAAGTCACGTTTCGCGAACTGAACTTGGTGGGCAACTTGCCCGACATCGGCGAGTTCGACATCATTTTTTTGCGTAATGTAATGATTTACTTCGATATCGAAACGAAACAGCGCTTGTTGCAGCGTATCGTAGAAAAACTGCGTCCCGGCGGCTACTTCATCATCAGTCATTCAGAATCACTCAATGGCATCAGCAATGCGCTGAGCTTGATACAGCCATCGATTTATCAGCGGCCAAGCTGAATGGCCGACTCTCGTATGCCGGCACCGCCGTTTTATATCGATATTTTTTTGCAGCCCGGAGATTTTTATTTCGGTGACAGTGACACGCGCATACGCACCATTCTCGGCTCTTGTGTGGCGATCACAATTTGGCATCCGATCTTACGCATCGGCGGCATGTGTCATTATATGCTGCCGAAAACTGCGCAACGCCAGCAACACCACCCTCTCGATGGCCGCTATGCCGAAGATGCGGTGCAAATGTTTTTAAAAGAAATAAAAAAATCACACACCCATCCGCGCGACTTTGAAATTAAAATGTTTGGTGGTGGCAACCAATTCCCACAACAAAACAGCGGCTTGTTTCCTATCTCGGATCGCAATATCGAGCTCGGCAGCAGTTTACTCGCGCAGCACGGGCTGCAGTTGAAATCGCAGCATTTAGGCGGGGTAGGGCACCGGAATGTGATGTTTGACTTGTGGTCCGGCGATGTTTGGGTCAAGCATGTTGAGAAAGTGAGCACACCGTGACGATCAAAGTGATGTTGGTGGATGATTCGGCCGTGGTGCGGCAGGTACTGGCGGCCGTACTCGCTCTGGACCCGGAAATTGAGGTCATCGGTTCGGCTTCCGACCCGATCTTTGCGATGGATAAAATGAATCTGCGCTGGCCCGATGTGGTGGTGCTGGATGTCGAAATGCCGCGTATGGATGGCATTACTTTTTTAAAAAAGCTGATGTCCGTGCGGCCGACCCCGGTCATCATTTGCTCCACCTTGACCGAAAAAGGTGCCACTACCTCGATGCAGGCGCTGGCCGCCGGCGCGGTCGGGATTGTTACCAAACCGAAGGCCGGTCTGAAAGGATTTTTGGAGCAAGATGCCGGCGACATCGTACAGGCCGTAAAAGCGGCCGCGCAGGCAGATATGCGCCGCGTGAAAGCGATGTCGATGAGCGCGCTGCAGGTACCAGCCAAGCTGAGCTTGTCACAGGCCATGCCGGAACTCGATATTCGTGCTGGCGCGGCGATGTCGGAAACCACCGATAAAATCGTCGCCATCGGTACCTCGACCGGTGGCACCCAGGCGCTGGAATTGGTTCTCAAACAATTGAACCGTACCGCACCGGGTATCGTGATCGTGCAGCATATGCCGGAGAAATTCACGGCAGCGTTTGCTGAACGACTTAACAAGGTCTGTGCCATCGAAGTACTCGAAGCCAGTAACGGCGACCGCGTGATTGCCGGGCGTGCCCTGATTGCGCCGGGTGGCCGACATATGCAAGTCAAACGCAGCGGTGCTCAGTACCATGTAGCGATCATGGATGGGCCACCGGTTAACCGGCATCGCCCTTCGGTTGATGTATTGTTTCGCTCGGTCGCCAAATGTGCCGGTGCCAATGCCTTCGGCATCATCATGACCGGTATGGGCGATGACGGTGCGCTTGGCATGCTCGACTTACACAAGGCTGGTGCCGGCACCTTGGCGCAAGATGAAAAGACTTGCGTGGTGTATGGCATGCCGAAAGAAGCGGTCAAGCTTGGTGCGGTCGACCGCATCGTGCCGCTCGGTGAGATTGCTGCCGACATCGAAGCCTATGGTCGGCAGCACCGCTGAGGTCAGCGAGGTAACAACTAAATGGATCGTCGCAAGCGACGATGGAAAAGACTCTGGAAGGGGTTTGCATCCGCTCCCATCGGGTCGCTCCTTCGTCGCTCACCGGCCTTCAGAGGCTGTCGCAAAAGGGTATTGAGTCGGTATCATTACCCTAACTGGTGGCCACGTCATTCCTGCGC
>NZ_JASJVS010000066.1:0-20246 GCF_035019605.1 Undibacterium sp. 5I2
GCAGGAATGACGTGGCCACCAGTCAGGGTAATGATACCGACTCAATACCCTTTTGCGACAGCCTCTGAAGGCCGGGGTTTCAAACCCTAGTCAGATTTTTGATAAGCTTATTCTTAGTAAGAGTCCACTGCCAAGAGCGCGTATGATGTCAGCCTGATCAACCCTCACCGCCCCTAGCCATGCCCCGTTCCGCCTCCCAACTCAGCGGCTTGCTCGCAGCCATCGGTGCCGGCTTGCTGTGGGGCTTGGTGTTCATCACGCCTGTCTTGCTGCCTGATTATTCTGGGGTCATCCTGTCGTTCGGACGCTACTTGGCCTTCGGCCTCATTGCCATCTTGCCAGCCGCCTTCGATTTCCGTCGTCTGCGCCGCTTGCGCCGTGCCGACTGGTACTGTGCCTTGCGCTTGTCCTTGGTCGGCAATATGATTTATTACGCCGCCTTGGCCAGTGCGATTCAACTGATAGGCGCGCCGATCCCGACTATGCTCATCGGCACTTTACCGGTAGTCATCGCCATCAGCGCCAATTTGCTCGGTGCCGACCATGGCCAGCCTACTCCTTGGAAACAGTTGGCGTGGCCCTTGAGCTTGATCTTCTGCGGCCTCATGCTGGTCAATGTGGCAGAATTTGCGCACCCATCAGCTCCGCATTCTTACGCTGATTATTGGCAAGGCACGGCGCTGGCGCTGCTGGCCGTAGCGGCCTGGACTTGGTATCCGCTCATGAACAGCCGCCACTTGAAAGCCAATACGGCGCTGGCTTCCAGCACTTGGGCCACTGCGCAGGGCTTGTGTACCCTGCCGCTGGCCCTGCTAGGCTTTGCCATTTATGGCTTGATTCTCAAGCAAGCCGGCACGCTTCCCGCCAACTTCCCACTCGGAGACCAAGGCGTACAATTCATCAGCCTCATGCTGGTGCTTGGTTTTTTCGCCTCTTGGCTTGGCACTTTGCTATGGAACCATGCCAGCCATACGCTCCCGGCCAGCCTGAGCGGTCAATTGATCGTCTTCGAAACTCTGGCCGCCTTGAGCTACACCTTTATTCTGCGACAAACTCTGCCACCCCCCCCAATTTGCGCTGGCGTATTACTATTATGTGTCGGGGTAGCGCTGGCCTTAAGGCGCGTCCAGGCATCAGCGCCTCACTAAGTCTAAGCCCACCTCTCATTGGAATGCCATGCCTCCCCGCTCCCCTGTCAGATTCCTTGGCCTCGTGTCAATTTTCATTTCCTTGCTCGTATTCAGCGCCTGCAGTCCACGTTTCGATTGGCGCGAAGTGCGCGACAGCAAGGCACCGTTGCGAATTTTAATGCCCGCCAAAGCGCTGGCTTTCTCCGAATCCGTCAAATTAGCCGATCAAACACTGACCATGCATATGACTGCCGCCGAAGCGGGCCAAGTCAGCTTCGCTGTGGGCAGCGTGGAATTAAATAATCGCGATGATGGCGGGCTAGTCTTGGCGGCTATGCGCCAAGGCATGATCAAGAATATCCACGGCACGGTGACGAAAGACAGTGGCGGCCCCAACGGCGTACTCGAAATTATTGGTAGCTTGCAAAACGGTACGCCGGTCTTCATGGCAGCACGTTTTATTGCCCACGGACAATGGGTCTATCAATTAATCATTCTCGGTCCGCCGAAGAAAGTCACGCCGGAAGTGGTCGATACCTTCATGACTTCCTTAGTCCTCGAGTAAACCGCAAAAAGTGCGCAGAAAATCGTGTCAGGTGGCTAATAATTGGCACGCCCTTATGATAGGATTAAAGGTAAGCAACATCCCGGCCAGTACGGTCACCGCTGATCCGGATGTCCCAATACTACCTTCAAGGAACCTGACCATGCTGATCACATTTAAATCAAAAGCAGCCACCGAGATCACCATGTATAAAGAACACGCGCGGCGTATTCTGGAATTACTGCAAAAGGATGTCGACCGCGGCATTATTACACCGGCAGAATTGCCACATGCCATAGAAAAAATCGAAGCGGCGGTCGCCGACAGCAAGGCTCATCCAGTCTCCGACGAGGTCAGCCGCGACATCAATGCCCACCCGAACGACAACGGCGACGACCACGAACATGTCAAGCCGGAAGCGATCAGCTTTGCCACGCGCGTGTACCCGGTGCTCGAGATGTTGCACGCAGCGAACAAAATGCAACGCGAAGTCATGTGGGGGGTGTGACGCGTGAGCGCACATATCGACCACACCACTGAAACCGAACTGCACACCCCGGACGGGACGCGTCTGTTCATCCGTGACTGGCCGCTGCCGGACGATGCGGTGTGGCGTAAAGAAGGCGTCGTGATCATGCACGGCTTGGGCGAACACTGCGGCCGCTATGCCCACGTCGCACGCTTTTTCAATGCGCTCGGCTTTACCGTCCGTACCTACGATATGCGCGGGCATGGCAAATCGAGCGGGTCCTCCGGCAATGTGCCGGACGATGAAGCAATGTTGCGCGATGCCGAATTGGTAATCAAGGATTTCAGCGTCGATCTTGCCTGCGCGCCTATTTTGTTCGGCCACAGCATGGGTGGCTTGTTCGCGGCACGGTTTGCCTTGGCTGAAACAGCACCACTACGTGCCTTGATCCTATCTTCACCGGCACTGGCTTTGCATATGTCGGGGGTGCAACGCGGCTTACTGCGCATTGCCAGCCTGCTGTGTCCTTCGCTAGGTCTGGCCAATGGACTCAACACGCGCTATCTGTCGCATGATGCCGAAGTCATTTATGCCTACCGCAACGACCCGCTGGTCCATCCGCGTATCAGCGCACGCTTGCTCAATGCCATGATTTCAGCAATTGCCTATACACAACAAAAAGCCGCCACATTACACTTGCCAACCCTGCTGCTGGCGGCCGTCGATGACCATCTGGTCGACCCTGAGGGTAGTCGGCGCTTTGCCGCCGCCGCTGGCAATGCCTACCTGAGCACGCATTTCTATGCAGGTTTTTATCATGAAATCTTCAACGAGCTCGATCCCACTCCGGTCTTTGACGATCTGCGTACATGGCTTGAAGTACAACAAATTTCCCCCTTGATGCAGCCAGAAGCCTGATACAGTGTCATTGTGTGACGATAAAGCATCACCATCACTGGTGAAAAGCCTAAGATGACTGTTACACTGACAAGCAAGCCTGAACCACCTGCAATGTTGGCATGTATGTCTGCTCGCAGCCGGCTTCCCTGAGCCGCTGCGCAGCCTGCTCGAACAGCACGCCACGCACTTTGTCTCAATAAAAGCAGCAGCACTCGAAGCGCCTTACCGTATTCCGGTCCGAGACCGGATCACAGATAGCCCGGCCTAGCCGGGCCTGAAAACATTTCATATGCAAGAAAAAACCAGAAAAATCCTTGGAAAACCTGTCTTGACCAAACCCGCCCTTCGACCCGCTGTCATCGAAGCGCCGCTCTCGGAACTCAAGACCGACTCATTGGCATTCAGCCTCAGCGGTGCCGCGCAAGCGGTCGCCAGTGTTCTCGAAGGTATGGCCTTGCCACAGGCGCTGGCGAAAGTATTTGCCCAGACCCAGGCTACGCCACAGGCTCGCGGGGCAATCCAGGATATTTCTTACCGTACCATGCGCCAAGTAGGACGCGTCGATGCCCTGCTCAAAAGCATGACCAACAAAGAGCCGGAACCGGCCATGTTATACAGCTTACTCTGTTGCTCGCTGACACTCTTAGTGAATGCCGAGGATGGCACGGCCGCGCCGTATGAAGACTTTGTCGTGGTCGATCAAGCCGTCACCGCCGCCACCGCCAGCCCGCACATGGTGTTTGCCAAAGGCATGGTCAATGCCGTATTACGCCGATTTTTACGCGAAAAAGATGAGTTGCTCAAACTGGTGATGAAACAACCGGCAGCACTGTGGAATTACCCACAATGGTGGGTAGATCAAACTAAAACTGCCTATCCGAGCGACTGGCAAGCCATCTTGACGACGGCCAATCATGCGCCGCCGTTGACCCTGCGCGTCAACCAGCGGCGCAGCAACTGCGGCGCTTATTTGGCCATGTTAGACCAAGAGCAAATTGCTGCCAGTCAAATTGGACCGAATGCGATTCGATTAGGCAAAGCCTTGCCGGTCGCCCAGATTCCCGGTTTTGCTGATGGCTTGGTTTCAGTACAAGATGCTGCAGCGCAACTTGCTGGGCCCCTGCTCGATCTGGCCGATGGCATGCGCGTACTCGATGCCTGCGCCGCTCCGGGTGGCAAGACCTGCCATTTGCTGGAACTGGCCGATATAGAACTGCTGGCACTCGACATCGACAGCTTGCGCTTGGCCAAAATTGAAGACAATCTGCTGCGCTTGCAGCTCAGTTGCGCCGTTAAAGCCGGCGATGCCAGCCGTTCCACCTGGTGGGATCAGCGCCTGTTCGAGCGCATTATTGCGGATGTGCCGTGCACCGCTTCGGGCGTAGTACGACGCCACCCAGACAGCCGTTGGTTACGCCGCAAAACCGATACGGCGCAACTGGCAGCCCTGTCGTCGCGCATACTCGACAATTTATGGCGCATGCTGGCACCGGGTGGCAAGATGCTGATGGTGACGTGCTCGATCTGGCCGCAGGAATCCGAACTGCAAGCGGCTGCCTTTGTCCAAAAACACAGCGCCATCCGTTTGCCGGCACCGGGCCAGTTATTACCGACCCTTGCCGATTCGTCTTCTGCAAACAACGAACATGACGGTTTGTTTTATGCCTTGTTCCAAAAGCCGCTGTAAACCTGACGAAAAGCAGGCTTGGCACGGTATCATTGACGGCCATGACTTTATTTTCGGATTGCATGTTCTCGCGCCTCACTGATACGCTGCGACTGTGGATACTTACCCTGCTGATAGCCACGCTGGCTATCGGTGCGGTGCCGTACGCGCGCGCCGCCGACGCCGAAGTCACTTCGGCCAAACTCGAAACGACCGAGGAAGGTTACCGCATCAGCACCAGCTTTGCGTTTGAACTCAGCCATGGCTTGGTCGATGCGATCGCGCGCGAAATCCCACTCTCCTTCACCACCGAAGTCGAATTAACGCGGCCGCGCTGGTACTGGCTGGATGAAAAGACCATACGCTCGGTTCAAACCGTTAAAATCGCTTACAACCCTTGGACGCGCCAATACACCGGCACCATCAACAGTGGTTTACAGCAAAATTTCTCTTCCCTCGAAGATGCGCTGGCATTGGTGCTGCGACCGCGCCGCTGGATCGTCGCCGACAAAGCCAGCCTGACCCCGGGAGCAGTCTACAATGTCGCCGTCAAGCTCAAGCTCGATCTCAGTTATTTACCGAAAACCTTTCTGATCACCTCACTCAACAACAGCGACTGGCGCCTGTCTTCGGATACCAAACGGTTTACCTTCAAGGCTGACGACAAGTGACGCGATTTTTACGGTATGCGCTCATCATTGGCGGCGCACTGATGAGTATTTTGCTCTTCCTGCTGACCACCGCATCGGATAATTCAGCCAGCTTCGAACACTATTACGGCTGGCTGCTGGGGGCCAATGCCGTCGTTGCACTGGCCTTGCTGGCCCTGATCGCCACGCTGTTACTGCGTTTGTTCAGCCGCTATCGCAGCCGCGAATTCGGCTCGCGCCTGATGACGCGGCTGGTGCTGCTGTTCGCGCTGGTCGGCATTTTGCCGGGTACGGTGATTTATGTGGTGTCGGTCACCTTTGTCTCGAAATCGATAGAATCCTGGTTCGATGTCAAAGTCGAATCGGCGCTCGATTCCGGCAAAAACCTCGGCTTGAGCGCGCTCGATTTTTTATTGGCCGATTTACAGAACAAGGCGCGTGATATGGCCGCCGAACTGGCCGTCCCCTCCGGTTCACGGGCGATACAACTGTCGCGCTTGCGCGAACGCGCCGGCGTGCAGGAAGCCACGATCGTCAACAGCAAAGGACGTCTGATTGCCGCCGCCAATCAGAATTTTGATCGCCTGGTGCCGGAACTGCCGAGCCTCGACATGCTGCGCCAAGCGCACAATTCGCGCATCTACGCGGCCACCGATGAATCGAGTGTGGCACCGAGCAACCGTCCCAACGACAGCGCCACCAACGGTGCGCAACGACCGGTGTTGGCACCGGAACCGAAAACCACCCTGCGCTCGCGCGTGGTAATTCAGTTGCAGGATAATGGCAGCGAATTGTCGCTGCAACGCGAAACCTATTATCTGCAACTGATCCAACCGGTACCCTCGAATATCGCACTGCATGCCGAAGCGCTGCGCAATGCCTCAAGCGAATACCAAGTCCGTTCGCTCGGTCGCGGCAGTCTCAAGACTATGTATATCTTTACCCTCACCTTAACTCTGTTGCTGGCGATTTTCGCTGCCATCACCAGTGCCTTTCTGATTTCAGGTGAACTGGCACGGCCGCTGTTGTTGCTGGCCGAAGGGACGAAGGCGGTCACCGAGGGGAATTTTTCGCCGCGTCCCATCGTCGCCAGCAGTGATGAACTCGGCAGCCTGACGCAGTCGTTCAATACCATGACGCGCCAATTATTCGATGCCCGCGCCGCCGTCGAAAAAAACCGCAGCGAACTCGAAAATGCCAAAGCCTATCTCGAATCGGTGCTGGCCAATATGTCGGCCGGCGTGATGGTGCTCGACCAAGCCGGCCATCTGGTCACCTGCAATGAATCGGTCGAACGCATCCTGCAGCGGCCACTGGAAAGTGAGATCGGCAAAGCACTGAGCGACATCAAAGGCATGCAAGAATTTGCCAGCGCCATTGACACCGCCTTTTCAGAACAGCATGCGCAATCGGCGGCCGGTGGGAAAAACGAACAGGAACAACATTGGCAGCAACAGATCGAGGTACCGCGTCCCGAGGCCGACCAGACCGTAGCGAGCGACCCTATGCCCGATCACGAAAAACAAAGTGTGACCCTGCTCGCGCGCGGCTCGCACTTACCAGTCGGCTCAGGCAATGGCTACGTGATCGTGTTTGATGATATCAGCAATATTATTTCCGCCCAACGCTCGATCGCTTGGGGCGAAGTGGCGCGCCGCTTGGCTCATGAAATCAAGAACCCGCTGACGCCGATACAATTGTCGGCCGAACGGCTGCAAATGAAATTGCAAGACAAGTTAAGTCCGGCCGATGTCGCCATTCTCAACAAGAGCACGCTCACTATCGTCAATCAAGTCTCGTCGATGAAACGCATGGTCGATGACTTCCGTGATTACGCCAAAACGCCGCCAGCGGTGCTGACACAACTCAATCTCGGCGAATTGATCGACGAAGTGCTGCATCTGTATTTGGCCGGCGATGACCGCGACATCATCCGCCTCTCGCTGGCAGCGAATTTACCGAAAGTGATGGGCGACGCCACGCAATTACGGCAAGTGATTCATAATCTGCTGCAAAATGCGCAGGATGCGGTGGCGGACAATACTAATCCCGACATCGCCGCACGCATCGAAGTCAGTACCGAGGTCGTGCGCTACAGTAGCAAAGGGCGCGACCAACAAACGGCAGTACGCTTGATGATCTGTGATAACGGCCCGGGATTTTCCAGCAAAATTCTGGCGCGCGCATTCGAACCATATGCCACCTCGAAACCGCGTGGGACAGGATTAGGGCTGGCAATGGTCAAAAAAATCATCGATGAACATGGCGGAAGAATCGATATTCAAAATCGCAGCGATACAAACGGTGCAAAAGTAGCGATTTTACTGTTAAAGTTAGCACCGGACGTCAATGCAGTATCAGCGCAGGTAAACACCTGACATTCCCGACAGAGGAATGCAGGTATAAAAAGGTAAAACTATAGGGGCAGTAATAGGGTTAATTTTATGGCAAATATTCTGGTCGTAGATGATGAAATGGGTATCCGCGAATTACTCTCGGAAATCTTGGGAGACGAAGGCCATGTCGTGCAGTTGGCAGAAAATGCACAACAAGCGCGCCTCGCCCGTCAAGAAGCAAAACCTGATCTGGTCTTACTCGATATCTGGATGCCCGATACCGATGGCGTGACTCTGCTCAAAGAATGGCAACGCGATGGCTTGCTCACCATGCCGGTGATCATGATGTCCGGCCACGCGACCATCGATACCGCAGTCGAAGCGACGCGCATCGGCGCGCTCAATTTTCTGGAAAAACCTATCGCTTTGCAAAAACTGCTCAAAGCAGTACAGCAAGGTTTGAGTCGGACTCAGGAACCACAGCGTCCAACCGTTCCGGCCTTGCGCGTGATTGGCAGCGATCATGGCAATGCCAATGTGCCACCAATGCTGAGCGGCACCGGCTTTGAAAACCGGCAATTCAGTAGCGCCACCGCCGCTGCAACACCGGCGAGTCAATTCGCCAGTTTGTCATTTGACTTGCCTTTACGCGAAGCCAGAGATGCATTCGAACGCATTTATTTCGAATACCATTTGCATCGCGAAAGCGGCAGCATGACGCGCGTAGCAGAAAAAACCGGGCTCGAACGTACCCATCTGTATCGCAAATTGAAACAGCTCGGTGTCGAATCGATCAAGTACGCCAAACGCGGCGAATAAACCGCCAGTGCCGCTGACGCTAGTCAGCGGCGGCAGCTACGCCGAACGTGAAAGCGCCATCGTCGCAGCCATCGCGGCGGCGCTGGACGGCCCGACGCAGCGCTGTGCCGTGTTGCTGGAGGGATTACCAGCCGGCGACTTCCTGTTACTCCCATCCGAACAATTAACGCTGACGCGCATCGCGCCCGGCTGCTTTTGCTGCATCGGCAATCTCACCTTGCGCGTGAGCCTGAACCGAATTTTGCGCAAAGGTACAGATCGTATTTATCTCGGCATTGCCAGCGATGCGCATCTGACTGCGATATTCGCTACTGTGCAACAATCTCCGTATGCGCAATTGCTGCTGGCAGATTCCGCTATTTCCTTGTAGACTGAACTGGTCCGCTATTGTGATTAATCTGATGGTGAGATAACTTGAAATCCGCTGCTTCAAGCACCATGTCCGGTATATCAGAGGAATTTTTTCTTCCTCCAGCCAGAAAGGATGCAAAAAATGAATCTCATTTATAACAGCGAAAATTACAGCGTCGTCGAATATGGCGCTGATGCCGAGCATGAAGCACTGCGTTTCGGCGGCTATGAAATCACCGACAAATCGGTACGTCGTGAGTGGTTCATCGGCGGTCCACAAGCAGTCGACTTTCGCCATGGCGTAAGCGAACTCATCGCCAGCGAGCCGAGCATGGAAGAGATTGATGAATTCCTCGCTCAGTACGACGGCTATATGGGCCAAAAAGTTTACCTCCACTGAAAGACAGCGGCGCTGCCCTCAATATGGCGGCTGCAATGGTGCGCATCACATCTATCGTATACGGCAACGTTGCGGTAGTGCTATCTTAGCTCTGAGGAAGATCTTGGAGAAGACAAATGATGCAAGTCATCGATTGGCTGAGCGGCTTGCGCCGGCTCACACCGGCCGACCATGCCGTGCTAGTCACCGTGGCGGCTGTACGCGGCTCGGTTCCGCGCGGGGTCGGCACGCGCATGTTGGTCACGGCCAACACGCAATACGACACCATAGGCGGTGGCCATCTCGAATGGAAGGCGCTCGCGTGCGCGCGCCTGTGGTTAGCCGAAGCGGGTAATCAACAAGAATCCCAACGGCAGCTCGACCTCGCGCTCGGGCCTAGCCTTGGCCAGTGTTGCGGCGGCTCGGTTCGCCTCCATTTAGAGCGCGTCGACCGCTGGTCGCCCGAGCAATGGCAAGAACAACTCCACACCTATCAGCATAGCCACGACGCCCACCCCCACCTGTATTTGTTCGGTGCCGGCCACGTCGGTACGGCACTGGTACGGGTACTGCAACAAGTACCGTGCCGTATCAGTTGGATTGATGAGCGCGACCAATTATTTCCCGCCGACTTACCGGCCCACATACAGTGCGAAGCCACCGATACACCGGAAAGCGTGGTCGCCGCGGCCGAAGCCGGTGCCTGCTTTCTCGTCATGACCCATCACCATGGGCTTGATCTGCGGCTGTGCGAGCAGATTCTGCGCCGCCGCGACCGCGCTTGGTTCGGCCTGATCGGCTCGCGCACCAAGCGCGCGCGCTTCGAACACCGATTGCGCGAACAAGGTATCGCCGCCGCACAGTTAGCACAGATGGTGTGTCCGGTCGGTCTGGCCGACATCGACGGCAAAGAACCGGGCGTGATCGCGGTCGCGATTGCCGCACAGTTATTGCAACTCTGGAGCAAACCTCCTACACTGCCGCAACTCTCAGAACAACAACAAGAAAGCTGGCATGACTAATCCTTTGCACCAATTCATACGCGGCTTACCGAAAGCCGAATTACATCTGCACATAGAAGGCTCGCTGGAACCGGAAATGATGTTTGCGCTGGCACTGAAAAACGGCGTCACCTTGCCGTATGCCGACGTCGAAGCCGTACGCGCGGCCTATGATTTTGCTGACCTACAATCCTTCCTCGATTTATACTATGCCGGTGCCGCGGTCTTGCTGACCGAAGAAGATTTCTTCGATTTAACCACGGCCTATATCGTGCGCGCCCGAGCCGATAATGTCCGCCATGTGGAATTATTTTTCGATCCACAAACCCATACCGAACGCGGCGTCGCCATAGCAACCGTATTTGCCGGCATCGCGCGCGCACTGCGTGTGGCCAAACAAGAACACGGTTTTTCCGGTAGCATGATCCTGTGTTTCTTGCGTCACTTAAGCGAAGCGCAAGCGCAAACGACGCTGATCGCCGCGCTGCCGCTGCGCGCTGCTTACGCCGATGTGTGGACCGGCATAGGGCTCGATTCTTCCGAACTCGGCCACCCGCCGGAAAAATTCGCCCGCGTGTTTGCCCAAGCGCGCCAGCAAGGCTTGCGCTTGGTCGCCCATGCCGGCGAAGAAGGTCCACCGGCCTATATCCATGCGGCGCTCGACGTACTGCAAGTAGAACGCATTGATCATGGCGTGCGCGCCAGTGAAGATCTGGCCCTGATGGATACACTGCGACAACGCCGCATGCCGTTGACGGTATGCCCCTTATCGAATCTGAAATTATGCGTCGTTGCCGATTTGCGTGACCACAATCTCGCCATGATGCTGCGCGATGGTATCTGTGTCACTATCAACTCCGACGACCCAGCCTACTTCGGTGGCTATATGAATAATAATTTCATCGCTGCGGCAGACGCCTTACAACTGACACGCAGCGAATTGCTTGAGCTGGCACGCAATGGTTTCGAGGCCGCTTTCGTCTCCGAACAACAAAAGCAAGTCTGGTTCGATGAACTCCATGCGTATGCCGGTAATCACTGACGATGGAATAGCCGCACGCCAAGCAGGCGAAAAACTGTTATGCTTTGAATACTTAATGGTTTAACCGAAAAGGAAGCCCGTGGGCTATTCGTTTACGCAACTGTTCCAAGACTTTTTCGGTTCGCGGCGCACGCCAGCGCCAGCTTTAATACCGCAGACACCACCACCGCCCGTGCTTGAGCGCGTCGCCAGCGAAGAAATTATCGTGACAGCGGCAGCCCCGCTGTTACAGATATGGCGTCCGGCATTGCCTGTCGATACACTTTTTTTCGATTGGATCATGGGCTATCCGAGCACTGCTGGCAGTGATCAGAATGAACAAAAGATCCTGCAAGCCCTGTATGCCTTCCTCGCGTCGGATCTCAACGATGCCGTGGTGGTGCCGCGCATGCCCAGTGTGATACCGCAACTGTTGGCCAGCATGCGAAATAAAAGCGTCGCCATCGCCGAACTGAGCCGCCTCATCATCAAAGATGTCGTGCTGGTGGCCGAAGTCATCAATGCCGTCAACAGCGCACTCTATAATCCGGCCGACCGCATTAACAGTCTCGATAAAGCCATCATGCTGCTGGGCGAAGAAGGCTTGCGCCTGGTGATCGCCAAAGTCGCGTTTCGTCCCATCATCAATCTCAGCGCTGGTCCATACACACGCCGTGCGGCACCACCGATTTGGCTGCAAGCGGAAAAATGCGCGCTCGCTTGCCATGCGCTGAGCACCAACGACGACGGCTTTTCGCCGTTCTTGGCGTTTCTGACTGGATTGATGAAAAACGTCGGCTTGATCGTCGCCTTACGTGTACTCGACAACGAATGCGGCGAGACCAAGCTGCGGTATTCTTCGGGCTTCCAACACGCCTTTGCTGCCGTGGCGGCCACGCTGTCCTACCGTATCGCCCGGCGCTGGGAATTCCCGCCCGAGGTAGTGCAAGCGCTGGAACTGCAAGCCGGTGGCAGCAGAGCAAAAACTTGGAGCCGACTCGGCGTGCTGCTGCACACCGCCGATCTGCTGAGTAAAATGCGGATCTTGGTCAATCAGGGCCAACTCAGCCACAACGACGGACAACTGACGCAAGGTTTGCCCGTCGCAGAAACCCAGTGTTTTTTAACTCTCAACGAATTGCAGCTGTTTGAACTGCAGCACATCGACGCGCCACGCTGAATCGGCTTTTACCCTGCGCAGTGCCGGGCTTTCTTGCTAAAATACATCAGCGCCCGCCACTTCGGTTGGCCGCCCCTAGAATGGAATGCTTATGCAGATCACCCCGCTCGGTCAGCTGACCAAGGATGCAGACAATGACTGGCTCGTCAGCACAGCCGTGGCAGTGGCCGCGCTCGATGGCCAAGCTTGCCGGTTTCTGCTGGAAGGCTATGAAAACGACCCGGCACCGGCCGACTTCAGTACGGCCATCAGCCACTTTCTGGCACTCGACCCAAGTGCCTTGCGCACAGTCGAAGACGCGATCTACGCGTATTACCAAGATTGCCGCCAACTCGCACCCGAACTCGGCCGCGACATCGCTGAGGCCAGCGCGGTTTGGTCGCATATCAGCTATGGCGACGAAGTCTTAGTCTGTCGTCGCGCGCAAGGTGACCAAGCGCTCTACCTGCTGCTCGAATGCGACTGTGACTGGGCCCCCGAAGAAGGCTTGCAGCTTATTTTCAAAGAAGGTAGCCACGTCAGCCGGGTCGGACCGTTTGATGATTTTTTAAGCAATGGCGACTATTACGGTTTGCCGGAACTCGACGCCGTGGTATACCAAAGCCGCGCCTGATTACCCGCATTAAAAAACCCGCCGCACAGCCTCGACTGTGCGGCGGGTTTTTTTTCGGCAAGCGGTTTCAGAACTTATGACGTATGCCCAGTGCAACGCTGGTCGCACGATCGGCGCTACTGATTTTATCGCTCATGGCAACGGCATACACATCGGTGCGTTTAGACAAAGGATAGTCATAGCCGGCCGAGAAGGTATCGCGTTTCAAATCGCTGCCCACCAAGCTGCCACTGCGTTTAGTATCGGCAAAGGCCAGCAGGATATCACCGCCAGCGACCGGCACTTTGGCACCGAGGCTATAGGTTTTATCATCCATGTTACCAGCCAGTGTGCTTTCATCCTTGCTGGCTGAATATGTGGCAAACAATTTGACGACGCTGAGCTCGTAACTACCGCCGACGAACCAAGTTTTTTGCCCATTGATAGCGGCATAATTAATCGGCGCGGCAGTGGCATCGATGATAGCGGCCGCACCAAGTGGATTACTGACTTTGACTTGGTGGTAATACGCCGTCAAGGCCAAAGGACCATTGAAGTACAGGGCATTGACACCGACGTTGTTGCTGCCGCTGTCGCCGGCTTTTTCACCGAACTGATAATGGAAATTAGCGCTCAAGCCACTGAAATTAGGCGTACTGTAAATGATTTCATTGCTCCAACCGGAATCACCGGCGGCCGAATTGGCCCAAGTGCGTGCAGCAAAATTACCGCTAGGCACATAGGTATGCAATACCAGCGGTGACAAGTTGAAGGAATCGCCAAAGGGATTGAAAATCACCACTGGCAGGAAACTCGGTGCCAGATTACGACCGAGAGAAACTTTACCGAAAGAACCAGACAAGCCGACGTTGGCGTCACGCGAAAACATGGTATCGCCACCGAAGCGACCGGCCGCGCCTGTGTCGGCCTGCAAGAAGCTGGTCAAGGCGAAATCGGCTTTGAGACCGCCACCCAGATCTTCCACCCCTTTAAACCCTAACCACGAGGTCGTCATGCCGCCACTGCTGACAGCGGCCGTACTGCCCTTGTCGCCACTGAATTTAACGGAACCGAGCGAGACATCAACCAGGCCCTCGACCGACACCTGCGATTGCGCCGAAGCAGAAGCAGCGAAACTGGCAGCCAGCGCCAGCAGCAGGGTTTTAATAGGAAATTTCATCTTGCGTCCTTGGTAAGGTGGTATAAAAAAAATTAAAGCTCTTATCCGTCTCAGGATGATTCGGCGATCTTATCGGCCAAGCGAAAGCCGGCAATGGCAATGATTTGCTCGATGCAAGCGGCCATTTCACTGGCTGGGCTGGCCTCTATACGACGCGCAAAATTGGCGATGATACTGGCTCTGTCATGCCCGCGTACCGCGAGAATGAAAGGAAAAGTGAATTTCTGTTGGTAAGCCGCATTGAGTGCATGCAATTGCTCATATTCTTCGCGACTACATTGATCCAGCCCTACTCCGCTTTGCTCACTGCTCGAGGCTGCCGTCAGCTCGCCGCGCAAAGCCGCCTTGCCCGCTAATTCAGGATGCGCGCGGATCAGCGCCAATTGTGCTGTTTCACCTGCAGTGCGCAAGGCCTCAGCCATGGCAGCATGCAATTGCGCCACGGAAGCAAACGGCCTTTGCCCGGCCACCGCCGCAGCGAGCCATGGTGAATGCTCAAATATATCGGCCAAGCTGGCGACGAATTCATCGCGCGAACAAGCGTTAAGCCAAGTCAATTGCACCGCTGTTGCCATCATCACATTCCCCCTGCTTGAAATGGATGCTGTGCCATCCAGTGTTGTGCAATATCGATACGGCGACAAATCCAAACTTGTTCATGCTCTTGTACGTAATCGAGAAAGCGTTGCAAAGCGCGGAAGCGTCCTGGTCGGCCCAACAAACGACAATGCATACCTACCGACAACATCTTCGGTGCCGCCAATCCATTCGGATCGCCTTCGGCATACAAAACATCAAAACTATCTTTAAGGTAAGTGTAAAACTGCTCACCGGTATTAAATCCCTGCGCCATAGCAAAGCGCATGTCATTGCAATCGAGCGTGTACGGCACCACCAAATGCGGCAGGCAACGGCCATCACTGGTATTGACTTGCGTCCAGAACGGCAAATCGTCGCCGTAATAATCGGCATCATAAGCAAAGCCGCCATGCTCGACCAGCAAGCGCCGCGTATTCGGTGAATCGCGCCCGGTATACCAACCCAAAGGTGCGCTACCGCTTAAATCGCGCATGATCTGCACGGCCTCTTGCAGATGGGCGCGCTCCACCGCCTCCGGCACGTTTTGGTAATGAATCCAACGCAAGCCATGACAAGCGATCTCATGCCCGAGCTCGGCGCAGGCTTGCGCCAGCTCAGGATGGCGCTGCAAGGCCATGGCAACACCAAACACGGTCAGCGGTAAACGTCTTTGCTCAAACTCGCGCAACAGCCGCCACACCCCGGCGCGCGAACCGTATTCATACATCGATTCCATCGACATGTGACGATCCGGGTAAGCCGCCGCACCGACGATTTCCGATAAAAATTGCTCGGAAGCTGGATCGCCGTGCAGCACACAGTTCTCCGCTCCCTCTTCATAATTCAACACAAATTGCAGTGCGATTCTGGCCTGCTGCGGCCAGTGCGGATGCGGTGGCTGCCGCCCATAGCCATGCAAATCGCGCGGATACGTTGTCGTCGTTATCATTTATTTACTCCGTGCCGGTCCAAGCACTGCACTCAGATCAAAGCTAGTGTTTTTCGGGGTACGGCAAGCACACTCATGCAAGTGTTGTGCCATTTCCTGCAAAGCCATTTTTTTATCTCCACGCTGCAAGGCATCGACCACCCGTAAATGCTGATCGAAGGAGCACGGCTGGGTACCGCCGCTGTCTTGATTCGAAATCATCAAGGTCGTGCGCGACACCAGGCGACGCAACATATCGACCAATACGGCATTGCCGCCCATGCGCGCGAGTTCGATATGGAAATCGGCTGACAAGCGTATCCACTGCGGCCGGTCGCCTTGCAAATAAGCGGCGCGCTCACGCTCAACCATGGCGCGCAAGCTCAGCAAAGCGGCAGCATCAGGCTGCTGCAAGACTTTTTCCAGCGCCAATTGCTCCAAGTTTTGGCGCAACTCGAACATATCCTGCGCCTCTTTTTCGCCCGGACTGGCAATAAATGCACCACGATTGGGCAACAGATCGACCAAACCGTCGGCCGCCAGTTGCGTCAGTACTTTACGCACGCTGTGGCGTGCCATGGCATAGATTCGGCTTAAGGATAATTCGGTCAGCTTGGTGCGAGCGGGCAGGCGGTGGTCCATGATCGCATCATAAATATCGCGATACATGACTTGCTCGCCGGCGGGAGCGGCACTGCCCTCGTCGGCACAATCGGTAACAGTAGGAGAATACGGCATGGAGCGACCAAGAAAGCGAAAAGAAGAGAGACCATTTAATCATGATTGTCGACAATATGAAAAATAGAAAATCGATAAACACACTATTCTGTTGTTGAATCGTTCTTAAGCAATTGTTTTGTCAGTAATTTATTTGACAGTAACAAATTTTCAGGACTAAGATTGTCGACAATATTTTTTATTTTTTGTCAGCAAGGAGGCTTATGGGACGCTTAACCACGCATGTGCTCGACACTGCCCACGGCCGCCCCGGACGTGCGGTGGCGCTACAGTTATACCGGCTCGTCAGCGATGCACCACGCACTCTGCTCTACACCGGCTGCACCAATGACGACGGCCGCTGCGATCAAGCCTTACTCGAAGGTGCCGCCATGCAAAGTGGCATCTATGAACTCGATTTCGACCTCGGCGCGTATTACCACGGACTCGGCTTGGCGCAAACCGAACCGGCGTTTCTCGGCATCGTCACGCTGCGCTTCGGCGTCGCCGATCCGACTCAGCACTACCATGTACCGCTGCTGGCGACACCTTGGAGCTATTCGACTTACCGCGGCAGCTAATTGGCCGCCGGAACACAAGAAATGGAATGGAATGGAAGCTTATTTACTCGACTGCGCCAATTTGCTCTTACGCTGGCTGCATCTGATCGTCGCGATCGCCTGGATAGGCTCATCGTTTTACTTCGTTTGGCTCGATAATCATCTGACTCCGCCGAGCGACGAATCCTTGCGCCGCCAAGGCGTGGCCGGTGAATTGTGGGCCGTGCATGGCGGCGGCTTTTACAATCCACAAAAATACCTGGGAGCACCACCAGCCTTGCCGGCCAAATTGCACTGGTTTTACTGGGAATCGTACAGCACCTGGCTCTCCGGTTTTGCGCTCTTTACCTTAATCTATTTGAGCAATCCGCGCAGCTATCTGATCGATACCCGCGTCGCTGACCTCACGCCGAGCATCGCCGTCGCTGCCGCGCTCGGTATCTTGGTAGCGGGCTGGCTGCTGTATGACGTATTGTGCCGTTTGCTGCGCAAAAACGACCGCGCGCTGTCGCTTGCCATCGTCGCCCTGGTGGTCGGGATGAGCTGGATCAACTGCCACCTGTTTTCCGGTCGTGCCGCCTTTCTCATCAGCGGTGCCATGCAAGCCACCATCATGAGTGCCAATGTGTTGTTTTGGATCATCCCTGGCCAACGCAAAGTGGTCGCCGCCATCCAAGCCGGCCAGCCGATTGATCCTATCCACGGCCAGCGCGGCAAGCAACGCAGCGTGCACAATACCTACTTCACCCTGCCGGTGTTGTTTGCCATGCTATCGAATCACTACAGCATGACCTACAGTGCCGAACACAATTGGCTGGTGCTGGTACTGATCATGCTGGCTGGGGTATTGATACGCCAATATTTTGTGCTGCGCCATAAAGGTCAACAACGACTGGCCTTACCCTTAGCTGCCTTAGCCCTGTTGGCCATCACCGCCGTGCTGATGGCACCAGCGCCAGCACCGGCAACGACAGCAGCGACGGCCGCAGCCCCGGCGACAGAACGCTACGCGGCAGTTCGTCACATCATCGAGCAGCGCTGCATACAATGTCATTCGGCACACCCGAGCCTGATGGGCGTGGCGGCGAAAGGTTTGCTGCTCGATAATGATGCCACCATACTCGCCAAAGCACCTTTGATTTATCAACAAGTGGTACAGCAAAAAATCATGCCATTAGGCAACCTCACCAACATCACAGACCAAGAGCGGGCCACCATCGGCGCTTGGTATGAAGCCGGTGCCAACGCGGCGGCAAAATAACTACAGAAAGTACAAATGGCTATCCTTGACACCGACCCGCACGCTCCCGATTTTTGCCGACGCTATCCAAACTTGGCTGACCCACGCTGCGGTGCCAAAACCATCGCTTGCAGCGACGATTTTTTTGCCGAAATGGCACGCATGCTCAACCCCGATCCAGCCGTCTTCATAGCGGGTAAATACGATGCCAACGGTAAATGGATGGATGGTTGGGAATCACGCCGCAAGCGCGTCAGCGGCCACGATTGGTGCATCGTTCAACTCGGACGGGCGGCGCAACTCAAAGGGGTCGATATCGATACCAGCCATTTCACCGGCAACTATCCGCCGGCGGCCGGGCTGGAAGCGGCCTTTCTCGCCACTGGCGAGCCCGATGCCACGACGCTCTGGCACAGCGTCTTGCCGGCGGTAGATTTGCAAGGCAATAGCCACCACTACCATGCGATTGACGATGAGCGCGTTTTCACCCACCTGCGCTTGAACATCTTCCCCGATGGCGGTGTCGCGCGTCTGCGCGTGTATGCGCAACCGTATACCGACTGGCGCGCCGCCGCCCGCGATACGCTGTATGATTTGATCGCGCTGGAAAACGGTGGCCGCGTAGTCGCCTGTAATAATGAACATTTCGGTTTGGCATCGAACATGCTTTTCGCCGGGCGCGGCACGAATATGGGCGATGGCTGGGAAACTCGGCGGCGGCGCGAGCCTGGCAACGACTGGTGCATCATCGCGCTGGCCCAGCCTGGCGTGGTGCAACAGATTGAAATCGATACCTGTCATTTCAAAGGCAATTACCCGGACCGCTGCACGATCCAAGCCGCTTTCGCGCCTGCCGGTACCGATACGGCCTTGATCACCCAAGCAATGTTTTGGTCCGAGCTCTTGCCGGTACAAAAATTACAGATGGACCGGCAGCACTACTACAGCGATGAAATTATCGCGCTCGGGCCAATCACGCATATTCGCGTCAATATCTTTCCCGATGGGGGCGTATCGCGTCTGCGCTTATTCTGTCAGCTCGCATAATGCCATCGATCGAAGAAGCTGCCCCCATGCCATCGCTCTTAACAATTCAAGAACTCAATCGTGCTGCCTTCGCACCATTCGGCGAAGTCATCACGACCGAGGGCGCACGCCATTACCCTATCAATGATGGCAGCACCGAACGCTACCATGCACTGGCAAAGGCCGACACGGCCGATGCCGGCGGTGAGGCCATCCTCAGTTTATTTCGTGCCACCCCGCGCACGCTACCCTTAGCCATCACCATCATGGAACGGCATCCGCTCGGCAGCCAAGCTTTCATACCCTTGAGCCAAGATTGCGATGACAGCTATCTGATCGTCGTGGCACCTGCTGGTGAATTTATTGTCGAACACATGCAAGCCTTCATTGCACGCGGCTGGCAAGGTGTCAATTATGCCAAAGGCGTCTGGCACCATCCACTCATCGCGCTCGGGCGCGTCAGTGATTTTCTGGTGCTTGATCGCATAGGGCAGGGGCAGAATTGTGATGAAGTGAAACTCGATGGCCATTTTGTGCTGGCGCTCACTGACCCCCTACCGGCATGTCCTTGAGCAAACGGCGCTGGTCGCGGTAATGTGGAGATTTTCTCAGGCAAAAAAAATAGCCCGCTAAGAGCGGGCTAAAATCCAAAACCTCAGGAGGTGTTGGAGGAGACAGGTACGACTATATCGCAGCGCAACAAATCTTCCAAGGCCTATTTTTGCATATCTACCATTCATAATGTGAATATCTGAACGTAGCGGCTAGTGCGAAGGGCCTCCAGGCACGGCAATGACAAAATTGTGAGCAACTGAATGGCTAGTCGCTCGCCGTCCGCAACGGGCAGAGCTCGCGATTCTAAGCAATTCTTGGCGTCGTCATTTCGCAGATTTTCTCAGGCAAAAAAATAGCCCGCTAAGAGCGGGCTAAAATCCAAAACCTCAGGAGGTGTTGGAGGAGACAGGTACGACTATATCG
>NZ_JASJVS010000067.1:0-20154 GCF_035019605.1 Undibacterium sp. 5I2
CAAGGAACGCTGCGCGTTCCACGCTCTGCCTCCTCGGCCTGAAGGCCGAGGTTTCACGCGTAAATCTGATGAAAAATTTACCGCACGGCATAGTGCATATTGGCGACAAGGACCAAGCTGCTTTAACGAAGTCGCAAAAGTTATTCAATAAACTGATCAAGAAAATTGATAGCGAGCGTAAGCATCTGCTCGAATGGCAAACGATGATTCCGCTGCTGCAACAAAAATTTGCCAAAGAATTACAACCACACTTACACACCCTCGATGCGCTCAGGATACGGCTGGTAAAATTGTTTGATCAGTCGCATTCCAGCAAAGGCTATACGAAAAAAGAAAAAGAAAAATTAAGCGATATTGTCTCTACGGTTGCCGTTGACCTCGTTGCTAACCATGACGATGAAGACTTAAAAAAGATTTACAACAAGCATAGCGGCGCAGATTTTGATGCCGAATCCTTGGAGCAAGAAATGGCGATGAAAGCGGCGATGGAAGACCTGCTAGGTATTGATCTGGGCGAGGATTTCGACGCGCGTTCGCCAGAAGAAATGATGGCACATCTCCATGAAAAAATGCAGGAAAAAATTACCCAACAAGAGCAATTGGAACAAGCGCAAAGTGAGCGTCAGAGCAAACGAAAAAAGTCGGCCAAGACGCTTGCCAAAGAAGCACAGCAGCAAGAGGAAAGCCAGAATATCAGCCAATCGATACGCGAAGTCTATCGTAAATTGGCCAGTGCCCTGCATCCCGATCGTGAGCTAGACTCGCTTGAACGCGCGCGCAAGACAGCACTGATGCAACGTGTGAATGTCGCCTACGATGCCAAGGATCTGTTGAAATTATTAGAACTGCAGTTGGAAGTGGAACAAATCGATCAAGCCAGCATCAATAGCATGTCGGAACAACGCTTAAAATATTACAATAAAATTTTAAGCGAGCAATCTAATGAACTTCAGCAAGAAGTCATGGCACTCAAATACACACTCAGCATGCATATTGGTCTTTCTCCAGAGATGTTGCGTTCACCGAATACGGTGCTGCAATTGATGGACTGCGATATTGAGCAAGCTAAGCGTGATATTAGCGGTTTGGAAAATGACTTGGTCTTATTCGCAGAGAGCAAAGCAGTGAAAGATTTTCTGAAAACTTATCGCGTTCCAGACTATTCTATGTATGAAGACTCGCCCTATTAATTCACTTACCTGAAAGCCTCTATGCGCTTGCTTATTTCCCTGATATTTCCTTGGCTGACTTTTTTCACGATAGGCCGTCCGATTGCCGGCATTATTTGCCTGCTCCTGCAAATAACCATCATCGGCTGGGTACCGGCAGCAATTTGGTCCGTCTATGCCTTAGGGCAATACAAGACCGACCAAAAAATCGAGAAAGCCATGAATCAACGAGCTGGCTGAAATGGCGCTCAGGCTACTTTAAATTTGCCAATTTCTTGCTGTAAATTTTCTGCTTGATCATTCAGTGCCGCAGCGGCGGCACTGGTTTGTTCGACTAAGGCGGCATTGTGTTGAGTGTTTTCATCGAGCTGCTGGATGGCATCGCTGATTTGCGTCAAGCCGGCCGCTTCCTCTTTTGCCGCGACAGAAATTTCACCGAGGTAAGCGCTGATCTGGCGCGCATTATTAACCATCGTTTCCATGCTTGCCCCAGCCCGTTCGACGATCTTACTGCCGGCCGATACGTGCTCAACGCTGGTTGAAATCAAACTCTTGATTTCATCTGATGCCGCCGCACTACGATGTGCCAAATTCCGGACTTCACGGGCGACCACGGCAAAGCCGCTGCCTTGGTCGCCGGCGCGCGCTGCTTCCACGGCCGCATTCAGGGCCAAGATATTGCTTTGAAATGCAATGCCATTGATGACGCCGACAATCTCCTTGATCTTGCTCGACGAAGTATGAATCTCGCGCATGGTGCGCACAACTGCTCTGATCTCGACCCCGCCTTGTTCTGCCACCTTGGCATTGTCTGCGGCAAAATGCGCGGCGCTGTCTGCTTGTTGCGCACTATTGTGGACTGCCGCTCCGATTTCTTCCATCGTCGATGATTGCTCCTCCAGCGAGGCCGCGGCCGACTCGGCACGCGCCGACAGATCGAGGCTGGCGGCCGCAATTTCAGCACTGGCTGCATGCAAGGCATGGGCAGAATGACGCACGGTTCTGATGAGCGTGTGCAAAGACTCATAAGCATGACGCAGATCGATAATCACTTGCGCCGGCTCATCTTTTCCCCATGGCAAAGCAGGTGCGGTACGCAAGTCACCGGCACGCATTTCCCTCAGATGTTTGCTGATCAAATTCAATCCGCCACTGGTCACCAAATAGAAGGTATAAAATCCATAGCCGGCGGCGAGATTACTCGTGATCAACATCAGCGAAATGATGCTGAGCTTTTGCTGCAATCCGCTAATGCGTTCCAGTAAAACCTTATCGAGCACTGTCATCAAGCGCTCGGCGAATACATATTGCGCTTCGATGGCATGGTTGGCCGTGCTCAGATAGGCGGCCTGCACATGAGCCGCATAGTCTTGCTGATTAATCACACTCTGTCTTGCCAAAGTAAAGAATGCGGCGGTATCTTGCAACGTTTGCTTGGACTGGACTTGCTCGCTTAATTGCGGATCGTTCGCCTTGACCTTAGCCAGATTGGATAACATCCGTGCGGTCTGAAACTCGGCTATCGGTATCCAATTTGCTAGCGCGCTTTGCTGTTCTTTGGTGATCCGTCCGGCTTTCAGAATGGACAAACCGAAGCCGCGTAGTTTTCCGGTATTTTCTATCATATCTGGCAAGCGAGCAAACACGGTATCCATCAGGTAGAAACTGTTGATTTCCGGATCTAAAGTCAGATTCGATCCATCTGTCACTTGTTCCATCAAGTTGATCAATGACTGAATATAGGCAGTATGACGCGCAAACACGACTGCAGGATCGAGCGGCTCGGTAGTCGCTGCGAGCGCCGTTTGCATATCGGCATAAACTCTGGCGCTACCCAGTTCGGCACCGAGCCGATGTTCTGTGCGATCGAGCATGCGCTGCGCTTCATGTAATTGTTCTGTTACCGATGCGCGTGTGCCAGGGCTGATGCCTGTAATTGCCGCAGCAACGGCATCGCGCCGCGCTTGTTGCGCCAGATCGAGCGTGCGAAATATTTGCCGATTGTATTCAACGCCGATCCGTTCTTTTGCTGAAAACTGTAAACTCTCCAACACGTTCGCATAATACGACCAAGTCAGTACCGATAAGGGAATGAGGAACAACAAGCAAATCAGCAGTGCTTTTGATTTGAAACCCAAGTTACGCATCAGCACAACGCCTGGCATCCACAGGCCATGGGCCTGGAATGCAGAGCGCGGAGTAGCAGAGGCTTGAAACGGCGCGGGCTGGACTGCCGGCGTTTTGCTCACGTCAGACATGATCACTATCCCTCCAAGAGTAGGCGATGTTTGAGTTTTCTGACGAGACGCCACAGCGCCGATATCGGCGTGGCTAAGTTGTGCCACTCGCAGTGAGCAAATATAGGGCGAGAATTAGCCTTCTTGCATCAGTTATCAATTAAACCATGTTACGAATCAGGCGTACAGGCACTTATCGTCACAAGATTTCTGAAAGAAATGATGCACGTGCAGCAAAAAATAAGGGGAGGGGCGAGTGGCGCAGAATTACTGAGCAAACCATGCGCAGTCAGCCCAGAGGCTTGCTGCGCATAGCGATCTGTTAGAACGGCAAGCTGTCTTTGAACGAAGGCCGTTCCGACAATTTATCGTGCAGCTTGGCGAGATTGGGGTAGTCGTTGCGCCAATTGATTTCGGGGAAGCGGAAACTGAGCCAAGCCAGCGCGCAGGTGACGCTGACATCGGCCAAGGTCAAGTGATTACCAGCGCAAAAAGCGGTATCGGCCAAACCGGTCGACATCGCCAGCAGGCCGGTATTGACTTTATCCATCTGCCGCGCAATCCAAGCGGCGCTTTGTTGTTCCACTGGACGCAGCATGTGCTCGAGACGTACCAAGATCGCGGCGTCGAGTACGCCGTCAGCCAAAGCTTCCCAGCATTTGACTTCAGCGCGTTCACGACCTAGCCCGGGAATCAGCTTACCGACTGGCGTGAGGGTGTCGAGATACTCAACGATGACGCGGGAATCAAACATCGCACCGCCATCGTCCATGAGCAGGCAAGGCACTTTACCAAGTGGATTAGAAGCAAGAATTTTACTGTCGGCCGACCAGACATCTTCCAGCACGAAATCGCAGTCGAGTTTTTTTTCCGCCAGGACAACGCGGACCTTACGAACATAGGGGCTGCTAGTGGAACCAATGAGTTTCATATTTTAAGCAAGAATAATTTGAGGCTGATTATAGCATCGACCACCGCCACCACCGCAGTGCGGCACGGGGTATCGCGCAAGTGCAAGCATGCAATACTCGGTGACAAGGCGGTTTGAGATGGTAAAATCGTGGTTTGCGCGTAAAAAACCCAATAAGCCGATGGAAATCGTGTCTTTTAAGACTTTCCTCAGTTTAACAAATTTTAATAATTTGTTGTTTTTTGCGTAAGGCTTTCTATCACCCCTTCCACATCGAGCGATCATGTCCCTATCCTCTCTTTCCGCCCTTTCTCCGCTTGACGGCCGTTATGCTGCCAAAGTTGATGCTTTGCGCACTACTTTGTCGGAATCCGGCTTCATGCATCACCGGGTTAAAGTTGAAATTTCTTGGTTACAAGCGCTGTCACAAGCGGGTTTTCCTGAAATTCAGGCTTTTTCCAGCGCGGCCAATGCCGTGCTCGATCGCATCGTGGCTGAGTTTTCGGAAGCCGATGCCGCCAACATCAAAGAAATCGAAGCGGTGACTAACCATGATGTCAAGGCGGTTGAATACTGGCTCAAAGATCAGGTCAAGGATGTGCCGGAACTCGTCGCTGCCAGTGAATTCATTCATTTCGCCTGTACTTCTGAAGATATCAACAATACTTCGCACGGCATGATGCTTAAAACCGCACGTGACAATGTGATGTTGCCGGCACTGCAAAAACTGATCGCGCGCCTGACCGAACTGGCGCATGACAATGCCGATGTGCCTATGCTCTCCCGCACGCATGGTCAAACTGCCAGCCCCACCACACTGGGTAAAGAAATGGCCAATGTCGTCGCACGTTTGCAGCGCGCCATCAAACGCATCGCCGAAGTAGAAATTCTCGCTAAAATGAATGGTGCGGTCGGCAATTACAATGCCCATCTGGCGGCCTATCCGGAGCACGACTGGGAGAGTTTTTCCAAAAACGTCATCGAACAAAGACTGGGACTGACTTACAATCCCTACACGATACAGATAGAACCGCATGATTACATGGCGGAAATGTTTGATGCCTTCGCTCGCGTGAATACCATTTTGCTCGATCTCAACCGCGACATCTGGGGTTACATTTCGGTCGGTTATTTCAAACAAAAAACCAAGGCCGGTGAAATCGGTTCCTCGACCATGCCGCATAAAGTCAATCCGATTGATTTTGAAAATTCGGAAGGCAATCTCGGTCTGGCCAATGCTTTGCTGCGTCATTTGTCGGAAAAATTGCCGATTTCTCGTTGGCAGCGTGACCTGACCGATTCCACCGTGCTGCGCAATATCGGTGTGGCTTTTGGCTACACCCTGCTGGCGTATGACAGTTGCGTGCGCGGTTTGAATAAGCTCGAAACCAATCCGCAACGCCTGGCCGCCGATCTCGACGCGACCTGGGAAGTGTTGGCTGAGCCAGTACAAACCGTGATGCGCCGCTACGGCATTGCCAATCCGTATGAGCAATTGAAAGAATTGACTCGCGGCAAAGGCGTCTCGAAAGAAACTTTGCGTGAATTCATAGCCACGCTGGCGATTCCCGAGCAAGCCAAGGCTTTGTTGCTGGAAATGACTCCAAGCAACTACATCGGTATCGCTGCCAAGCTCGCTAAGGCAGTTTAAGCACGCGCATTGAATTATTGCTGCCAATTTGGGCGTGACGATGCACTTCGTCACGCTGCTTTAGCGCTACACCAAGGCCCGATTCCGCGCCCCCCTACTTTCTTCCCCACCCTCGTCCTGCTTTGCCGTCGAACAACTTATTCGATCGTCGCAAAAGCCTGATGGACGCTTTTTTACACCTGAAGCACCGCATACCTCATCATTCCTGCATGCCGCAGCCTCGTCATTCCCGCATGCCGCAGCCTCGTCATTCCCGCATGCCGCAGCCTCGTCATTCCCGCATGCTTTTGGCGGGAACCCAGTGTCGTTTTTAGCACTGAAAACACCATCATTTCTGGCATTTTCAGTTAAGCACGAACGTCGCTGGGTTCCTGCCAACAGCGCGCAGGAATGACGTGGCCACCAGTCGGGGTAATGATGCCGACTGAAAACCCTTTTGCGACAGCCTCTGAAGGCCGGGGTTTCAAACCCTGGTCAGATTGTTGATGAAAACAGGCAATTTTTGCGTGTTTCAAGCAGACTTGAACTTTTTTTGCTATATTAGTTCTAACGCGAACTAATTAATTCACCTGGATACCTAAATGAAAACTGTAGAACGCTACCCCCTTTCACTGATTGCCTTGCATTGGCTGCTGGCCGCTTTCATCGTGGCCGCCTTTGCACTTGGCACCATCATGACGGATATGAAGTTCAGCCCCACCAAGTTGCAATATTATTCTTATCACAAGTGGTTGGGTGTGACCGTACTCGGGCTGGCCGCCATTCGTTTGCTGACACGTTTGTTGAGCCAAGTACCGGCACCGGTGGCCGGCATGAGTGCTTGGCAAGCCAAGGCCGCTGAATGGACCCACGTTTTCTTATACGTACTGATGTTTGCCGTGCCGCTGTCGGGCTATTTCTATACTTCCGCCGCCGGCTACCCAGTGGTCTACCTCGGTTTGTTTGAATTACCGAGCTTGATCGGGCCTTCCCCTGAAATCAAAGATGTCTTGAAAGAAGTCCACGAACTACTGACGAACGTCATGCTCGCTACCGTCCTGCTGCATGTGGCCGGTGCATTGAAACACCAGTTCATCGATAAAGATGGCTTACTGGCTCGTATGATCCCGGGCAAATCGGCGCGCTGAGGCGACCCTGCTCCCCCCTTACCAAGGATAATAATGACATTTTCTCCAAGCAGCAAACCCTTACTGTTGAGTGCACTGGCCATGGCCATTGCGCTGCCGGCCTTGGCTGCGGTCAGTCAACTCGATGCCTCGAAAAGTACGGTCGGCATCGTTTTCAAACAAATGAATGTGCCGGTCGATGCCAAGTTCAAAAAATTCAGCGCCAGCATCGATTACCAAGCGGCCAAACCGGAAGCATCGAAAGCCAGCGTCGAAATCGACTTGGCCAGTTTTGATCTCGGCGACGCGGACTACAACAAGGAAGTCTTGAAGAAAGAATGGTTTAATGCCGCCCAATTCCCGAAAGCCACTTTCGTCGCTACCAGCATGAAACTCGCGGCGGCCGGCAAACTCGATGTCAGCGGCACCTTGAGCATCAAGGGCAAAACCAGCAATGTCAGCTTTCCCCTGAGCGTCAAGCAAGATGGCAACAAGCAAATTTTCGACGGCAGTCTGCCGATCAAACGCTTGGCCTTCAATATAGGCGAAGGCGAATGGAAGGACACCGGCATGGTTGCCGATGAAGTCGTGATCAAGTTTCATGTCGTTACCACCCAGTAATCCCCCCCGCAGCAGTCCACTTCACGGACTGCTGCATCCCCCACCCCGTCAGGAGTCATTCCATGCAATTGAGTAAATTCATCGCCGCAGCCCTCGTCATCAGCGCCGCACCGGCTTTTGCCGACAACTACACGATAGAACCGAACCATACCTATCCAAGTTTTGAAGCCGATCATTTCGGCGTATCTGTATGGCGCGGCAAGTTCACTAAAACCAGCGGCAACATCGTGCTCGATCGCGTGGCCAAGACCGGTACGGTCGATATCGTCATCGATGCCGCTTCGATTGATTTCGGTCATGAAAAAATGAACGAACATGCCAAAACCAAAGATATGTTCAATGTCGCCCAGTTCCCGACCGCGACTTACAAAGGCACATCGATGAAATTTGAAGGCGACAAACCGGTTTCGGTTGACGGCACCTTCACTTTGTTGGGCGTGAGCAAGCCATTGACACTTAAAATCAATAAATTCACTTGCATACAACATCCTATGTACAAAAAAGAAGTGTGCGGTGCCGATGCCAGCGCTGAATTCAACCGCAGCGATTTCGGTTTGAACTACGGTTTGCCGAAATTTGCACCAGGTGTAAAACTGCAGATTCAAGTCGAAGCGATTCGTGCTGACTAAGTAGTGTGAAGTAGATCAGGAAACCGCATCACCGACCCGTGACATTCCGGGTCGGCTTTCACTTTAGATGGTTTATCATGGGCACACGCCACCTCCGCAGCATCCGTTTGCTGGCCGAGTGCATGCAATTGTTTGAACAAGCATCCGCCCGCCAGGTCAAGCAATTCGGCTTGACCCATCCACAGTTCGATATCCTCGCAACGCTGGGCAACACCGCCGGCATGACTTGCAAAGAACTCGGTGAAAAAACCCTCATTACTAAAGGCACACTGACCGGTGTGCTCGACCGTTTGGAACAGAAAGGCATCGTTGAACGCGAACGCGGCAACTGTGACCGCCGTCAGTTATTCATCAAATTAAGTCCATACGGACAAGCAACGTTTGAGAAAATTTTTCCGCAAATAGTAGAAAATGGCACACAAGCTTTTCTCGATTACACGTCGGCCGATTATCTGGCCTTGGAAACGATGCTCGGCACGCTGAAACAGAATTTGACGGCCCTGCAAGCAGCGCCGTTATCCTGTCCCAAACCCTGATTACAAGCTGTCGCCCAGCACCGGACCGCGGCCGCTGAAACGCTCGAGTGCCAGATAAATCACGGGCGTAATGAAGAGGGTGATGGCCTGTGAAAAAATCAAACCACCCACCACCGCCAAGCCCAAGGGTTGACGCAATTCGGCACCGGCACCCAAACCCATGGCGATCGGCAATGCACCGACCAGCGCTGCCAAGGTAGTCATCATGATAGGCCGGAAGCGCTGTATGCAGGCTTCACGGATGGCCTGCAGTGGCGTCATCTGTTGGTGACGCTGCGCATCGAGCGCGAAATCGATCATCATGATGGCATTTTTCTTGACGATGCCGATCAAGAGCAAAATCCCTATGGTCGCGATCAGGGTCAAGTCTTGACCAAACCATTGCAAGGTCAGCAGCGCCCCGACGGCTGCCGAGGGCAAGCCGGCCAGAATGGTGAGCGGATGAATATAGCTCTCATACAACACCCCGAGCAAGACATAGATCACTAACAAGGCGGCGATGACCAGCACCACTTGTCCCGACTGAGTATCCTTGAACACCGCGGCATCACCGCCGTAACTGCTGATGATGGCCGAGGGCATAGCGATCTCGGTACGGTAGGCATCGATGCGTTTGGTCGCCTCACCGAGTGCTGCGCCCGGCGCCAGATTGAATGACAAAGTCACCGCCTGTAATTGCCCAACATGATTGATGGAACTCGGCCCTACGCTGCGCTTGACGGTGGCCACACTGTTGAGCGGTACCAAGCTGCCATTACTACTGCGCACATAGATGCCATTGATGCCGCGTTCATCTTGCTTGCTCTCGGGGGTCACCTCGAGAATCACTTGGTAGCTGTCAACACTGGTATAAATCGTGCTGATCTGACGCTCACCAAAAGCACTGTAGAGTGCCGAGCGGATACTATCCATGTTCAGGCCCAAGGCATTGGCGCGGTCACGGTCTATATCGATCGAGGCTTGCAAACCTTTGAGCTGGGAATCGCTGGTAACATCTTTAAACACGGGATCGCTGCGCAGTTTTGCTTGCAAACGATCGGCCCAGCTATTGAGTTCGCCACTTTCGACACTTTGCAAAATATATTGATACTGGCTCTTGCTCTGACGACCACCGAGTTGCAGATTTTGGGTAGGTCGCAAGAACACATTGATACCGGCCACCGTGCGTAATTTTTGGCGCAAGCCATCGACTACTTCAGGCATCGTCGCGCGCTGGTCGCGCGGCTTGAGATTGACAAACATGCGCCCGGTATTTTGGGCACCGTTACCACCATTGAAAGAGGCCACCGTCGCCACATTCGGATCATTGCGCAAAATGGTGGCTGCCTGTTCTTGCAAGGCCAACATGGCTGGGAAGGAAATATCTTCGGCCGCCTCGGTCGAGACATTAATCTGCCCGATATCTTCTTGCGGAAAAAATCCTTTGGGAATGACGATGAACAAATAGGCTGTCGCGATAAAGCTCAGCAGTGCCACCATCAGCACGAAGCGGCGATACTGCAAAGCCAGATCGAGGCCGCGCGTATACAGCGCCAGCGACCAATTGAAAGCACGTTCAAACACATGGAGAATAGCGCCGATGGCCGGTGGCGGCGCACGTAGTTCGTGTTCATTTTTGAGGAAGCGACTTGCCAGCATAGGCACCAAGGTCAGCGCGACAAAGGCTGAAGCGACAATCGCCAAGCTAACGATGACGGCAAATTCATGGAACAATTGACCGATCACGCCGGGCATGAAGAAAATCGGTATGAACACGGCGATGAGCGAAGTGGAAATCGAGATGATGGTAAAGCCGACTTCACGCGAACCCTTAAGCGCCGCTTGAAACGGCGGCATGCCCTCTTCGACGTGGCGCATGATGTTTTCCAACATGACGATGGCATCGTCGACCACCAATCCGACCGCCAAGGTCAAGCCGAGCAAAGAAATATTATCGAGCGAATAGCCGAAGGCCCAGAGCAAACCGATGGCACCGATCAAGGATACCGGCAAAGACAGGGTGGGAATCAAGGTCGCCATCAAATGCCGCAAAAACAAAAAGATCACCACCACCACCAAGACGATGGTCAGCATCAGGGTTAAATTGACGTCGTGCAACGCCTCCCGGACTGACAGCGAGCGATCATTCACCAAGCCGATTTTGACTGAGGCCGGCAATTGCGCGGCGAAACCGGGCAAGGCGGCTTTGATGGCATCGACCACTTGCACCGTATTGGCATCGTTCTGGCGTTGTATCGCCAAAGTGATCGAACTTTCACCGTTGTAGCTTGAAGCCGATTTGATCAATTCATAACTATCTTCCACCGTGGCGACATCACGCAAACGTATTACCAAACCGTCTTTGTTACCGACGACCAAAGAAGCGAATTCGCCGGCATTGACCAATTGCTTATTTGCCAGCACGGTCAGGGTTTGCTTGTCGCCATCGAGCGTACCAACCGGCGTATTGGCGTTGGCGCTGCGTATCGCCGTCGCCAATTCATCGAGCGTCATGTTACGCGCCGCCAACTCGCTCGGCTTACTGCGGATCCGCACGGCATAGCGCTTGATACCGTAAATACTCACTTGAGCAACGCCGTTGAGGGTAGACAGACTCGGTGAAATCAAGTGTTCGGCATAGCTGGTCAATTCCGACAAACTCAGCGAGGGCGAGGTCATTGCCAGAATCAGCACCGGCGCATCGGCCGGATTAACTTTGCGATACGCCGGCGGTGCCGTCATATCTGCTGGCAAGGAGCGTTGCGCACGCAATAGGGCCGCTTGAACATCGACGGCGGCCACATCAATATTGCGATTCTGATCAAACTCCAAAGTCAAGGAGGTGCTGCCTATGGTATTGCTGGAACTGATTACGGCCAAGCCGGGAATCGTCGCAAATTGTTTTTCCAAGGGTAAGGCGACCGAGGTCGCCATGGTTTCCGGACTCGCCCCTGGCAAAGCGGCACTGACACTGATGACCGGCGTGTTATAACTGGGTAAGGCGGCGACCGGTATAAAGCGGTAAGCGAGCACGCCGGCGACGACAATCGATAAATTGAGCAAGACCGTCATCACCGGACGACGGATAAACAGTTCCGATATATTCATAAGGCCGCCGTCTTGGCCGGATTGGCTAGAACCAGCATGCCGGGGCGCAAATTCTGTTTGCCATCGGTGATGACGGCACTGCCAGCAGGTAAGCCTTTAACTAAGGCATCGGCACCATAACTATGCGTGACTTGAACTGTTTTCAAGTCGACCTTGCCACCGGCACCCAACACATACACCGCCGATTCACGGGCACCAACGATGATCGCTGCTTGCGGGATAAGCACCGCATCTTTGATCGTTTGCACACTCATTTCCAAGTTGGCATAGGCCCCCGGCCAGAGTGCCAAGGCGGTATTATCAAAGACGGCCTTGAGTCGTATCGTGCCGGTTGCCGCATCGACGGTATTATCGACAAACTCCAAGCGGCCACGAAAACTGTCGCTACGACCCGGCAAACTGGCGAGTACAAAACTGTCGCTGCGGCGCATACTTTCCAGTGCATCAGGCAGATTAGCTTGCGGCAGTGGGAAACTGATAGCCATTTGATCCATGCGCGTGATCGTCACCAAGGCCGGAGCAGTGCTGCCGGCTTGCACCAACGAACCGGGATACACGGTGATGCTGCCGGTGCGGCCGGCCGATGGCGCGACGATGCGGTTATAGCTCAAGGCCACGCGCGCCGCATTGACGGCGGCGCGGTCAGCAGCCAACACCGCCTGTTGCGTATCGACTAAGGTTTGCGTGGTATCGACCGCACTTTGCGAGAGGAATTTTTTGCCCAACAAGTCGACGCTGCGTGCCGCCTGACGCTGATAATCGCGCAAGCTGGCTTGATCCTTTTCCAACTGCGCCTGAGCTTTGGCGAGATTGACTTCATCAGCCCGACTGTCCAGGGTAAACAGTAAAGTTCCCGCCGTCACAAACTGACCTTCTTTGATATGAACAGCGGCCACCGTGCTGCTGACTTGCGGCCGGATATCGACGGTCGTGACCGGCGTGACGACGCCACTGGCAGTCAGACGCACGGTATAGTCGGTTTGCTTGGCTAAAACGGTGGAGACGGCCACAGGCGTAGCGACAGCGGATTTGACGGCTGGTGCACTGGGTACAAAATAGTATCGATAAGCAACAAACGAAATAATTGAAACAACAATAATCGGAACGGCAATTTTTAACGAACGCATATATTTTTTTCCAATGACACTTGGCAATTAGACTGTCATAGAAAAGAAAAGTTCTGCCTCTACGCTACGTTACATTCCGTTGCATGAAGTTGCATGAGAACATCAGACCGGTGTGGTACGCAAGCTCTTGCGCAAACCCATGCTGGCGAGCAAACGGCCAAGATTTACGACATGGTTTGCCGACTTGTTTTGGCAGTCCATGTGAAAAATATTTTAGCGATGGGGATTTTTTTATGTAGGAAAAATCTGATTTTCACTTCTCAGCGCGTGGCTGTGATTTTCCGAACACGCAAAGAAAATGCCGGCACAGTGGCCGGCATTGCGTCGCTTCAAACAGCCTCAGCTTCAGACTACGGCACCGTCGGTGTCGTCTTTTTCTTTGGTCGGTTTGATCAAGTCTTCGCGTTTCACACCCAACCACATGGCGATCGCGGCTGCCACGAACACGGACGAGTAAATACCGAAGCAAATACCAATGGTCAGGGCCAAGGCAAAGTAATGCAGAGTAGGACCGCCGATGAGCAGCATCGACAAAACCATCATCTGAGTCGAGCCATGCGTGATGATGGTGCGTGAAATGGTGCTGGTGATGGCATTATCGATGACTTCGGTGACACTCATCTTGCGTTGCTTGCGGAAATTTTCACGGATACGATCGAAAATAACCACCGATTCATTGACCGAATAACCGAGCACGGCCAACACCGCTGCCAGCACCGACAGATTGAATTCCCACTGAAAGAAAGCGAAGAAACCGAGGATGATGATGACGTCATGTAAGTTGGCGACGATGGCAGCAACGGCGAATTTCCATTCGAAGCGTATGGCCAAATAAATCATCACACCCAATACAACGAAGAGCAAGGCCATCAAACCATCGTGGGTGAGTTCTTCACCGACTTGCGAGCCGACTTGCTCTACCCTTTGCAGCGTGACATCAGGGTTGACTGCGCGCAGCGCTTGAAACACGGTTTTCGATTGGTCATCGGAAGTGACATTTTTCTTTGGCAAAGGCAGACGGATCACCACGTCTTGTGCCTTGCCGAAAGTTTGTACCGGGACGTCGACATAGCCGAGTTGCTCAACTGTTTTGCGGATGGTGTCGACGTCGGCCGCTTGGGCATACGAGACTTCCATGACAGTGCCGCCGGTAAATTCTACCGAGAAATGCAAGCCTTTGTGCAATAGAAAAAATACCGCGGCGACGAAGGTCAAGGCGGAGATGACATTGAAGATCAGCGCGTGACGCATGAACGGTATGTCTTTTTTAATGCGGAATAATTCCATGATATCTGCCTTATTGTCCGGTGCTGCCGAAACGACCGCACCTTGAAATTTCTGCTCATTCATTGCGCGCTGTCGCCATCTGGCGCAGCGCGCATTATCTGCTGCTCTTGCGCGAGTCCGCGCTTATTTCGCGATGTCTTCGGCAGGTTTCCAGATTTGACCGATAGACAGAGCCGTGAGTTTTTTCTGCCGACCGTACCACAGATTAACCACGCCGCGCGAGACAAACACGGAAGAGAAAATCGAGGTCAAAATACCGAGACAATGGACCACGGCAAAGCCTTTGATCGGGCCTGAACCGAAAATCAACAGTGCCAGACCGACGATGAAGGTGGTGACGTTGGAATCGAGAATCGTCGCCCACGCATGGCCAAAGCCTTCTTCAATCGCTTTTTGCGGTGATTTTCCGGCGCGCAGTTCTTCGCGGATACGCTCGTTGATGAGTACGTTGGCATCAATCGCCATACCGAGCGCGAGCGCGATCGCCGCAATCCCTGGCAGGGTCAGCGTGGCTTGCAACAAGGATAGCAAAGCTACCAGCAAAAGCAAATTGACCGACAGAGCGATGACGCTGAAAAAACCGAACAGCATGTAGTAAGTCACCATGAACAGCGAAATTGCGGCGAAACCATACAAGGTCGAGTTGCGGCCTTTGGCGATGTTTTCTACCCCGAGCTGCGGGCCGATGGTGCGTTCTTCGATGATTTCCATCGGTGCGGCCAAGGAACCGGCGCGCAGCAACAGCGATAAGTCGGCAGCCGCGCCGGCCGAGCCCATGCCGGTGATTTGGAAACGGGTACCGAGTTCATCGTTGATGGTCGGGGCGATCAAAACTTCGCCCTTACCTTTTTCAAACAAGACGATGGCCATGCGCTTGCCAACCCGAGTACGGGTGGCTTCGCGCATTTTGCGGCCGCCGTCGCCATTGAGTTCCACGCTCACCGATGGTTGTTGATGCTGATCGAAACTGGCCGATGCACTGGTGATGTAATCACCGGTGACGACCGGGTCTTTCGAAAGTATCAACCATTCGCCGCCGCGATTGCCTTTGTACAATTCCGAATTGAAGGGAACTGCGGTAGTGGCATCGACCGGACCGATCACGCTGTCATCAAGCAAGCGGACTTCGAGGGTAGCAGTACGACCGATGATTTCCTTGGCGCGCGCGACATCTTGCACACCTGGCAATTGCACGACGATACGGTCTGGGCCTTGTTGTTGAATGATAGGTTCGGAAACACCGAGTTCATTCACGCGTTTCGACAAGGCCGTGATGTTTTGTTTCACGCCTTCGGTGACCACGGCTTTCAGGGCTTCCGGCTTGAGCGTGGCTTGCAGGTCAAACTGGCTGGCGTCGCTGCTGACGCTGTCGACGAAGTCGATGTCGCTGAGCTGAGCCGTCAATACTGCTTTGGCAGCAGTACGGGTGGCGGCATCGCGAAACGCGATCGCCACGGCGTCGCCGCTGCGGCTGATGCCGGCGTGACGGATTTCTTTGTCACGCAAGGTGGTGCGCACGGTCGATTGCAAACCTTGCACGCGCTTATTGAGCACGGCTTTGGTATCGACTTGCATGAGAAAATGCACACCGCCACGCAGATCGAGCCCGAGATACATAGGCAGGGCATTGAGACTTTGCATCCACTTCGGCGTATTCGAGAGCAAATTGAACGCCACCGTGTAGGTCGGATCGGCTGGATCGGTATTGAGTGCTTTTTCGAGCACGTCTTTAGCTTTGAATTGAGCGTCGGTGTCGCTGAAACGAGCGCGTACCGATCCTTGCATGCCGTTGAAATCGTAGAATATGCCATTATCGGCAAGGCCAGCTTGTTGCAAAGCTGCCGAGACGCGGGCTTTCATACTATCGTCGATCTTGACGGTCGATTTGGCGCTGCTGATTTGTACCGCCGGCGAATCGCCGAAGAAATTCGGTGCGGTATATAAACCGCCGAAAATCAGCGCAAACAAAATCAACAAATACTTCCAGAGTGGGTAGCGATTCATAATTAAGAAAGAAATGGAAGCGGTGAAAGCACAACGCAGCCCCGATTACTGCTGGACTGCGTTGCCGAGAATTGATTAAATCGCCTTAATCGTGCCTTTAGGCAACAACATGGTGATTGCCACTTTCTGTACCACGATTTCTGTGCCGCTGGACACTTCCAGCGTGACATAGCTTTCAGTGACTTTGACGACCTTGCCTAATACGCCACCGGAAGTGACAACTTCATCACTTTTTGCCAGCGCATCCATCATCGCGCGTTGTTCTTTTTGACGCTTCATTTGCGGGCGTATCATGAGGAAATACAAGACCACAAACATCAGTACCAGAGGCAAAAAACTCATCAGGCTACCGTCGCCACCAAGGCTGGCGAGGCCGCCCGAAGATTGTGCATAAGCGTTGGAAATAAACACGTTCAAACTCCGTTCATGGATAAAATAAGATTGTCGGGTCACAGCGACCGAGACGAAGCAGATCAGGCCGACCGAGCCGATTTCAAGCTCAGAGGCACTGCAACCCGCCATTCTAGCATTGCTAGCTTTACTTTTCGCAGATTCGATGACGATCAATATTGCCAAAAAACAAGTTATGGATGTCGAATAGATATGACAGCAAGCCATTTACGCGCTATGTACGGTGCACGGCTCGCCGCTACCAACTCGCGCGCAAACCCAGTGATCCGGTACTGGTATGGCGGACCGCTGTTTCCCCGCCACCACCAAAATATTCGGCACGCGCATATAAACTGACGCGCGAATTGAGCGCGAGCTCAAAGCCACCGGCTAAGCCGATTGCCGTGTAGCCGGTGTGGCTGCTGATATCGGTCGTTGAATCGCTGATAAAACGGCTGATGGCCGCACCCTGATTGCCGTGATAAACATTGACACTGAGCTCAGGTTCGAGCAAGCCTGCCGAGCTCTCGAGCCGAGCTTGCAGATGTAGGCCGGCACGCACATTCCATGCGCTGCCCTGATGCTGCTGCACACTAGCACCAACAATGCCGACCTCATCGATATGAAAAGCTTGATGGATCAGTTGCAACTGCGGTTGCAGCTTCCAGCGCGGACTGAGCGGCACTGGCAGGCCGACTTCCAGCGAAGCGGTCAAGCTGCGTGCGGCACCAGCGACCGTTGAACTGCTGTTGGGCATGGCACTGTAATGGTCGGTCCCGCCTTGTAGCACCAGATCGATATAGCGCTGCCCGACATCGGTATAGTTGAGATAAGCGCCGGTGTACTGTGCCCGCAAGCTGTTCGATCCCAATTGCCCGCTTTTGCCGCCAGCAAAACCGCTGACCTGTGCACTGCCATCGACGTTGCCGAGGTAAGCACCGGCACGCCAGCCGTGACTGGCATAGAGGTCGCTGCCGGCTTGAAAACCGCTGACATGGCCGGCGCTTGCGGCTTGCAACAGACCTTGTTGTGTCAATGTGACATTCGTCGCCAGCGCACGCCCCCAGGCGTGGCGTTGATCCGACTCGGGCGTAAGGTTCGAGGTGTCCAGCGAACGCAGCGCCGCATTGGCTGCGCCGGCACGCTGACTCAAACTGCCCAGCATGGCCATATCGGCCTGCATCAGTTGCGCTGGGATGGCCGCTAACAGCGGCGCTTCCAGACGATAGGCCGTCACCGGTGCGGCCGCCGCGCTTGCTACAACTTGGGTACGCAGGAACCAATCTTCACCGGCACCCTTGGCATCGGCCGCATACAAGCGATATTGGTAAGCACCGACATCGACATGGTTGTCGCTGGCCACCGCCTTCGTGCCAAACGATTGTGCACTCGGCGCGTGCGCCGTCACGGCGGCGCTGGAACCCGCCAGCGTAAAGGCATCTTTACTGGTTTGAGCAGTCGTACTGGCACCGTTGCGTGCAGCAATGACTTTGATACCATCACCACTGGTGGCCGCTCCCAGCCCACCAAGATTGACCAAGCGAATCTGTGTGCTGCCGCTGGCACTGGCACGGGTACCGTCGAGTACCAACATATCGCTCACCGCAGCACTGTTGAAGCTGCTACCAAGTTGCAATACAGCATTTTTTCCGACATAGGCACCGGTCACCGTCAGCGTCGTGCCAGCTGCCGTACCGAGCAAGGAGACCGTACCATTATTGCTCAATGCGGCGATGGTTTGGCCCAGACCGGCCAAATCCAGGCTGGCCCCGGCCGCGACGGTGTGGGCCGACGCCGCACTAAGGCTGTTGGCGGCACCGGCCTGTAAGCTACCGGCCGAGATGGTAGTCGGCCCGCTGTAGCTATTCACGCCGCTCAGAATTTGCACGGCGTTGCCGACTTTATTGAGCGACATGCCAGCACTGCCATCGGCGATGCTGCCGGAAAAATTCGCGCCGGCATTGCCGCCGCCGACGCTGAGCAGGGCCACCGCGAGTCCGCTATTACTGATGCTGCCGGCACCACTCAAACTGGCGATGGCTTGACTGTTGCCAGCCAAATCGAGACTCGCTCCGGCAGCAATCTGGACGCTCGAATTTTGTCCTAATGCGTTTACCACACCAGTTTTCAAGCTGCCGGCAGCGATCGTCGTCGCGCCGGTGTAGCGGTTCAAGCCAGTGAGCGTCAAACTGCCTGTGCCGCTTTGGCTGACACTACCACTGCCACTGATGGCATTGTTCACGACAATGGCATCGCTGCGATTGAACACCAGATGACTGTTATTGCTGACAGCACCGCTGCCCAAGCTGCCCAAGGCGGCTCCGGCCCCCACTTGCAAGGTTCCGGCAAGTATCGTCGTGGTACCGCTGTAGCTATTGTTACCACTGAGAATCTGGGTACCATCGCCAACTTTACTCAGCGCCATGGCACTGACACCATCTTGCATGCGACCGGCAAATTGACTGGAATTGTTATTGCCGCCGGTACTCAATATCGCGACGGTCGCGCCACTATTGCTCAGCGTGCCGCCACTGCCAGACAAAGAGCCGACAGCCTGATTATAGCCGCACAGGTCGAGCGTGCTGCCGACGCTGGTAGTGACTGCCGAATTATGCCCGAGTGCATTGGTGGCGCAGGCCCGCAAGCTACCGCCGTTGATGCTGGTCGCGCCGCTGTACGTATTGCTGCCGGACAGCGTCTGTGTGCCGCTGCCAAGTTTCGTCAGCGCCGTGGCACTGACACCATCTTGTATCGTGCCAGAAAAATTGGCTGAACTGTTATTGCTACCCGTCGTCATCGTGACCGCCGTTAGACCATTATTGCTCACCGTACCACCGCTACCAGCCAGCGAACCGATGGCTTGATTGAAACCACCGAGATCGAGCGTAGCACCAGCAGCCGTGGTGACAGCCGAGTTGCTGCCGAAGGCATTCATGGCAGCGGCGGCCAGTATGCCATTACTGACCGTGGTCGCGCCGCTGTACGTATTGCTGCCGGACAGTGTTTGCGTGCCGCTGCCAAGTTTCGTCAAGGCCGTGGCACTGACACCATCTTGTATCGTGCCAGCAAAATTGGCTGAACTGTTATTGCCACCCGTCGTCATCGCCGCCACTGTTGCACCGCTGTTTGTCACCGTACCACCAGTACCGGCCAGGGAACCGATGGCTTGATTGAAACCACCGAGATCGAGCGTAGCACCAGCGGCCGTGGTGACGGCCGAGTTGCTGCCGAAGGCATTAACCGCGCCGGCGACCAAGCTACCGTTAGTGACCGTGGTCGCGCCGCTATAGGTATTCGTACCCGCCAGCGTTTGCGTGCCGCTACCGACTTTCGTCAAGGCTGTGGCACTGACACCATCTTGTATCGTGCCAGCAAAATTGGCTGAACTGTTATTGCCACC